>JACQCN010000257.1 GCA_016201575.1 Candidatus Rokuibacteriota bacterium
GGAGAGGAGACGGACGTGGCAGCAGGCGGCCGCGCGCCCGTCCACCTCGGCGACGGCGAGCGCGCCGTCCGCGCGGGTCATCCAGTCGTCGAGGACGTGCTCGATGTAGTCCTCGCTGCCCGGCCCCCACGTGGCGCGGCAGAACTCGGCGATGGCCGCGCGGTCGGCCGGCGTCGCCAGCCGGGTCGGCGGCGCTACTCGGTCCCGGGTCGTTCGCACGCAGTCACCCTACCACACCGCGCCGGCCGCTCCGCCCCGCGGGTCCGGCGTCGGCCCCGCCGCGCTCACCGGGTCCGGCTCGTGCTCCAGACGAGCGCCGGCGCCCAGCCGTTGTGGATGCAACCCGCGCTGGCGCCGCGCGTCCAGGTCGACCTCAACCAGGTCGCGGCCGAGGTGCTCTCGTCCCTCGTCCCCCGCGCGAGCCACGGGGCCGCCGTCGACACCCGCCTGGAGGCGGGCGCGATCCCGCCCGTGGCCGCCGACGCCACGCTCCTGCGCGAGGTGCTGACCAACCTCGTCCTCAACGCGATCGAGGCCATGCCGGAGGGCGGCCGCCTCGCGATCCGGACCTGGGCCGGGGCCGGCCGCGTGTACTGTGCCGTCTCCGACACGGGGACGGGCATGGCGCCCGACGTCCAGCGCCGTGCCCTCGAGCCCTTCTTCACCGCCAAGGGGCTCACGAGCACCGGGCTCGGCCTGAGCGTCAACTACGGGATCCTGCGCGGGTACGGGGGCGACCTCGCCATCGAGAGCGCGGAGGGCCGGGGCACGACCGCGACCTTCCACCTGCCTGCCGCCAGCCCGTCCGATCTGGCGCCCGTCGTGGCCGGCGCGCCCGGTCGCCGGCAGCTCTGACCGCTGCCTCACCCCTCGAGCTTCAACTCGCGGATCGCCTGCTCCCGAAGCCTGGGCTTCTGAAGCTTGTCACCGGCGCGCCGGTGTCGGGATCGACCACCCGCACCTCGAGCCCGGGCGCGGGCCAGATGGACGGCTCGGCGCCACGAGGCGCCGCCCCCTCGAATTCCACCCCGCACCGAGAGCCCGGGCGCGGGCCAGATGCCGGGCAGGGCCCGGAGCATGACGGGCTCGCACGCGCGTGACGCGGGCTCAGTTCCCGCGGCGGTGCTGCTGGACCTGGCGGTACATGCCCTCGACGTTCAGCGGGAACCAATCCTTGAAGCTGGCCCACCCCGCGTACTTCGAGCCGTCCACCAGCGCCTTGATCTCCTCGAGCGAGCGCCCCTCCCGCGCGTAGCGCAGCACCTGGCCGCGCAGGTCCTCCAGGTAGTCGCGGAACACGCGCACGTGCTCCCGGCTCCCGACCTTGCCGTGCCCGGGGACGAGGACGTCGAAGTCCATCTGCTCGACCCGCTTCAGCGACTCGATCCAGTCCTCGATCCACGAGGTGGGGAAGTCACGGAAGCCGACCGTCTCCACCGGGATGAAGTCGACGGCGAACAGGAGCCGCTCGCGCGGGAAGCGCATCACGATCGAGTCGTCGGAGTGGTTCCGCCCCACGTAGGCCAGCTCGACGACGGTCCCACCCAGCTCGATCGTCATCCGGTCGGTGAAGGTGATCGCCGGCACCGCCGTCGGCCGCCGCTCCTCGACGATCTGCGTGCGCGCGTTCTCGTGGGCCACCACCACCGCGCCGGCGTCGGCGAAGACCTGCCCGCCGGTGATGTGGTCGGCGTGGTCGTGGCTGTAGATCAGGTACCGGATCGGCACGTTGAAGCGGCGGGCCAGCTCGGCCCGGAGCCACTCGGCCGCCTCCGCGTTGATGGGATCCGTCACGATGATCCCGGCCGGCGTGACGGCGAAGACCGAGTAGTGGAGATTGTTGCGGAAGCGATAGACCTCGCCGGCGAGCCGGGTGATCTCGCGCACCGGGGGCTGGGCGGCGGCGAGGACGGGCAGGGCGAGCACGGCGACGGTCAGGACGAGCAGCGCGCGTCTGGCGTTCCGCATGTGGATCATCTCCCTCGCTCCACGGTCACGCGGCCGAGCTGGCGACGGGTGGCCGGCCGGAGCTCCGACACGAGCGCGATGGCGTAGGCCTCGGCGAGGGCGATCGCCGCCCAGAACGTGAGCTCGAGGGCGATCAGGGACAGCGGCTCGCCGAGCTGGTTGAACGGCGTGAAGAACTCCCAGAAGAGGAACGACAGCAGGAACACGAGCCCCGCCAGCCGCCACGCCCGGGCGTGCACGCCGGCGGGCCAGGCGGGTGAGAGCCACCGGTAGACGAAGGCGTGGGCGATCGCGAAAAGGATCAGCCCGGCGACGATCGGGGCCGGCCGCGACACGACCAGGGGCAGAGGCTCGAGCCGCGTCCACACCGCGATCAGCTTGGCGCTCTGCCGGGCCGGGTCGAGGAGGATGCCCCCGCCGAGCCAGCCGAAGCCGATGACGCGGAAGGTGAGCAGCATGACCAGGTTGAGCGCGAGGCCGCCCGCCAGCCCGGCGACGAGGGTGCGACGGGGGGACGGCGTCATCGCCCCGCCGCTACTCGATCCGGTAGAGCTTCGCCGCGTTCCGGTACGCGACCTGCTCGGCGACCGCGTGCGTCAGCTCGCCCAGGACGCGCCGCGTCCACGCCATAAGCCGGTCGAGCATCGCCGGCTCGAAGAGGCGCGGCGACCAGATGTCGATCCCCATCAGGAACCGGTCGGGCATCTTCTCGATCAGCGCCTTCCACCTCGGGTCGAGCGGCCCCTTCTCCGTGGCCAGCGAGGGGGTCCGCTGGAAGTGCATGCCCGAGAGGTCCACCATCAGGTTCGGATGCTGGGCCAGCAGCGCCTCGATGCGCTCGGGCGTCCCGCCGCCGGCGTGGGCCAGCACCACGACCGCGCCCGGGTGCCTGGCGAGCGCGCCGCCGAGCGCATCCGGGCTGGTGCCGGTCACCTCGTAGTGGATTACGAGCGGCACGTGATGCCGGGCCACCACGTCGAGGACGGCGCCGAAGGCCGGGTGGCCGGGGTCGCGGTCGATCGTCCGGCTGATCTGCCGCAGGTGGACCTCGCCGACCGCGCGATAGCGGCCCTCGCGCAGCTCCGCGTCGACCCGCGCGGCGGCGCCCTCCGCCGTCGGATCGGGCAGCGGGAGGCCGGGGAGCACCAGCTCGGGATGCTTCTGCGCCGCCGCCTTGATCCACGCGAGGTCATCCTTCTGCACGCCCCCCACGCCGAGGAGCAGGACGCGCGAGACGTGGTGGCGCCTGGCGGCGGCGGCGTAGGCGCCGATGGCCCCGGCGCTCGGCAGGTGCGAGTGCGCGTCGACCAGCGGCCCCGCGTAGTCCGCCGCGCGCGCGGGGAGCGCGAGGAGCAGCGTCGCGAGCAGTGCGAGAGCGATCCGCACGGGCTCAAAGCCTAACGAGGCTCCGCCTCAGACCGACGAGTTTTATTGACGGGAGATCGAGCGCGTGAGTCGACAAGCAAAGGGCCCCGGCCGTGGGACAACGGGATGCGATAGAATCGCCCCCGTTCATGAGCCCGTCTAGCGGGTAGTAGGTCCACAAGGGACCCCCAGCGACCGGAGCC
>JACQCN010000258.1 GCA_016201575.1 Candidatus Rokuibacteriota bacterium
ACGCCCGTCCGGTGGTCCTTGATGAGCTGGTAGGGATGGAACGTGTAGGAGCGGATCTGGCTGCCGAAGGCGATCTCCTTCTTCTCGCCGCTCAGCTCGTTCAGCTCCTCGCGCCGCTTCTTCTCCGCCACCTCGAACAGCCGCGCCTTGAGAATCCGCATGGCCGTGTCGCGGTTCCGGAGCTGCGAGCGCTCGTTCTGGCACTGCACGACGATGTTCGTGGGCAGGTGCGTGAGGCGGACGGCGGAGTCCGCGGTGTTGACGCCCTGCCCGCCCGGGCCCGAGGACCGGAACACGTCGACCCGGATCTCGTCGTCGCGGACGGTGACCTCCACGTCCTCGACCTCGGGGATCACCGAGACCGACGCGAAGCTCGTGTGACGCCGCTTCTGGGCGTCGAACGGCGAGATGCGCACCAGGCGGTGGACGCCGATCTCCCCCTTCAGGTAGCCGTACGCGTACTCGCCCTCGACGGTGACGGTGGCGGACTTGATGCCCGCCTCCTCGCCCGGCAGCAGGTCCACGACCTCCGCCCGGAAGCCCGCGCGCTCGCACCAGCGGAGGTACATGCGCATGAGCATCTGGGCCCAGTCCTGGGACTCGGTGCCGCCGGCGCCCGGATGGATGGAGACGATCGCGTCCTTCGCGTCGTGGGGGCCGCCCAGGGTGATCTCGAGCTCGAAGTCGTCGAGGGCGCCCCGGACCCGGGCCACGCCCTCCTCGATCTCGGGTGTCACGCTCTCGTCGCCCGTCTCGGCGGCCAGCTCCAGCAGGACACCCAGCTCTTCCGCCTGGGTCAGCAGCTCGCGGAAGCGCGCGACCGTGCGCGACAGCTCCGAACGCTCGCGCACGAGGTCCTGGGCGCGCCGGCCGTCGTCCCAGAAGGCGGGCGTGCCCATCTCGGTCTCGACCGCGTGGAGGCGCGCCTCTTTGCCGTCGAGGTCAAAGATGCCTCCGGAGGTCGTCGAGGCGACGCTCGAGGTCCGCCACGTCGCGCTTCAGCTCACTCAGCATGACGCGGGGCTCCGGCCCAGGCCCAGCCGACGAGGGCGGCCGAGGCGGCCAGGCAGGCGTAGGCGAACCAGTCGCCGAGCCGGGTGTACAGCGTGGTCACGGTCCTGAGCGGCACCCGGTCGGCCAGGACGCCGCGCGTGAACAGGCCGGCGCTGCGGGAGATCCGGCCGGTCGGCTCGATGAACGCGGACACGCCGGTGTTGGCCGCCCGCGCGATCGCCACCCTGTGCTCGACCGCCCGCAGCGGATACATCGCCAGGTGCTGCCGCGGGCCGCTCGTGCGCCCGAACCATGCGTCGTTGGTCATGTTCACCATGAAGCGCGCGCCACCTCGCACGAATGCTCGAACCAGCTCGGGGAAGATGCCCTCGTAACAGATGATCACCCCGAACGGGGCTGGCGGGCCCGAAAAGACGACGGGGGCGGAGCCCGGCTCGAGGTCGGCGATGAACTCGGCCCAGCTCCGGATGAAACCGATCACTCCCGACAACGGGACGAATTCCCCGAACGGAACGAGATGCATCTTATCATAGCGCCCGGTAATCCCCTGCCCCGTCACCAGAAACGCGCTGTTGTAGTAGCGGATCGGGGCGATGTCCGACACGTCGACCGAGCCCACCAGGATCGCGGCCCCGCTCCGGCGCGTGATGGCGCCGAGCACCGCCCGCAGGCCGGCGTCCCGGCGAAAGACGGTGGGCGAGGCGGTCTCCGGCCAGACGACCAGGTCCGGGTGACCGGCGGCGGCCTGACGGGTCAGGGCCAGGTAGGTCTCGAGCGTGTCGGCCTCGTGGACGGCGTCCCACTTCAGCGCCTGCTCGATCGAGGGCTGCATCAGCGCGATCGACGCGGCCGGCGCGCGCGGCTCGACCGTCGTCTCGGCCAGGCGGGCGCCACCGAAGAGGAGGATGGCGGCCACGAGGCACCCGGCCGCGCCCGCGCCGACGAGCGCGCGACGCCGCGGGAGCACGAGGAAGCCGGCGAGCGCGGCGTTCGCCGCCGCGATCACGAACGACACGCCGTACACGCCGGTCAGCTCGGCCACCTGGATCACCGGGAGGACCCGGTACTGCGAGTAGCCGAGCAGCCCCCACGGGAAGCCGCCCATGAGCCAGCCGCGGAGCCACTCCCCGCTCACCCAGAGCAGGGGCGCGGCGACGAGGCCGGACGTGACCCCGCGGCGGCCGGTGATCCAGGCCATCCCGAGCGCCACCAGCCCGAAGTACAGGCCGCAGTAGGCCGCCAGCGCCGCGATGGGGAGCCACGTGAGCGGCCACGGGATCGCGCTGTAGAGGCGGAAGGTGTAGTCGAGCCAGCGGAGCAGCGCGAGGAAGAAGACGGTCCCGCCGAGCCAGCCCCAGCCCAGGGCCGACCGGGGCGGGAGCGTCACGGCGGCGGCGAGCAGCGGGACCAGCGCCGCCCAGGCCAGCGCGGACAGGTCGAAGCGCGGGTACGCGAGCGCCAGCGCGGCGCCGGCGATCACCAGCGCGGCCGGCGTCCGCCAGCGTCCGATCCCGGGCCTGCGCTCAGGTTCCACTGCGGAGCCGATCGGCCAGGAACCGGGGCAGCCCGGCCGCGATGATCTTGCCCTGCGCGGCGGCCACGTCGTAGGAGACTCGCCGCATCGCGATGCGGCGCGCCTCGGCGTCCCAGATCGCGTAGCAGGCGCGCGGGTCGCGGTCGCGCGGCTGCCCCACGCTTCCCACGTTCACGAGGTAACGGCGCCCGTTCTCGAGCGCGAGGTCGACGGCTCCCATCCGCCGCCGGCGCCCCGCCGACCCGAGCGACCAGTAGCCGGGCTGGTGGGAGTGCCCGACGAAGCAGAGCCGCGTCGGGAACGCCGCGAAGGCGCGGAAGCCGTCCTCGGCGCTCGTCAGGTACTCCCACTGCCCCGGCCGATCCGGGCTCGCGTGCACGAGCGTCGCGTCCGCGACGACGGCGGTGAGCGGAAGCGACCCGAGATACGCGCGGTGGTCGTCGTCGAGCCGCTCGGCCGTCCACTGCGCCGCCGCCCGCGCGAAGCGGTTGAACCAGCCGAGGGAGAGCCGCCCCGTCACCCCGTGCTCGTGGTTGCCGGCCACGAGCGCGGCCGCGTCCCGCGCCAGCAGCTCGACGCAGGGGATCGGGTCGGCGCCGTAGCCGACGAGGTCGCCCAGGCACAGGACCGCGTCGACTTCGCCCCGGCAGTCGTCGAGCACCGCGCGGAGAGCCTCCAGGTTGGCGTGGACGTCGGAGAGAACGGCGTACCGCATTCAGGAGCCGGGACGGAGCTCCTTGCGGACGCGGTCCAGGATGCCGTTGATGAACCGGCTGGACTCCTGCGTGCTGAACTTCTTGGCCACCTCGAGAGCCTCGTTGATCGCGACCTTGGGGGGCACCGCGGGCTCCCACAGCAGCTCGAAGATGCCCTCGCGCAGGATGTTGCGGTCGACCACGGCCATGCGGTCCAGGCTCCAGTTCTCGGCGAACTGCTTGATCAGGTCGTCGATCTTCTCTTGGTGCTCGCGCGTGCCCCGCACCAGCTCCTCGGCGAACGCGCGCACCTCCTCGTCGGCGGGATACCGCTTCCAGAACTCCTCGAAGCGCGGCAGGCCGGGAGCGCCGTGGAGATCAAGCTCGTAGAGGCACTGCAGGGCCAGCTCGCGCGACTTACGACGCTTTCCCACGCTTCGCCACCCTCGCGACGAGCTCGGCCATCTCCAGGGCGGCTTCCGCGGCTTCCTCGCCGCGGTTTCCCACTTCGCCACCGGCGCGGTCCCACGCCTGCTCCTCGCTGAGCGCCGTGATCACCCCGAAGGTCGCGGGCACGCCGGTGGTGAGCGCCACGTGCTGGATGCCGCTGGCGGCCTCGCGGGCGACGTGCTCGAAGTGCGGCGTCTGCCCGCGGATCACGACCCCGACGCACACGATCGCCGCGTAGCGGCCGCCGCGGGCCAGGTGCAGGGCGGCCTGGGGCAGCTCGAAGGAGCCCGGCACCCAGTGGACCTCCACGTCGGCGGCGGGAATCCCGCGCGCGGCGAAGACCCCCGCGGCGCCGTCGACGAGCCGCTTGGTGATGCGGTCGTTGAACCGGGCGGCGATGATCGCGAAGCGGCGCGGGCGGGCCCGCGACTCCGACGAGCCGGTCCCGGGCGAGCGCCGCTTCGGAGCCCGGCCCGCCATCGTCAGTCCGACGAGCGCGAGGAGAAGAGGTGGCCGAGCTTGGAGCGCTTGGTGTCCAGGTAGCGGCGGTTGGACTCCGTGGGCGGGATCTCGATGGGGATCTGCTCGACGACCGAGAGCCCGTAGCCCTCGAGGCCCACGATCTTCTTCGGGTTGTTGGTGAGCAGCCGCAGGTTCTTCACGCCGAGGTCGACGAGGATCTGCGCCCCGATGCCGTAGTCCCGCAGGTCGGCCTTGAAGCCGAGGGCGAGGTTGGCCTCCACCGTGTCCAGCCCCTGGTCCTGCAGCTCGTAGGCGCGCATCTTGTTGAGGAGGCCGATCCCGCGTCCCTCCTGCCGCATGTAGACGAAGACCCCGCGCCCGGCCTCGCGGATGATCGACAGGGCCCGCGCCATCTGGGGGCCGCAGTCGCAGCGGCGCGAGCGGAAGACGTCGCCGGTCAGGCACTCGGAGTGGACGCGCACCAGCACCGGCTCGTCGCCCGCCACCTCGCCCATCACCAGGGCCAGCGGCACCCGGGCGTCGACGGTCGTGTCGTAGGCGATCGCGGCGAACTCGCCGAAGTCGGTCGGCAGCCGGGTTGTGGCGATGCGCTGGACCAGCTTCTCCTTCCGCACGCGGTACTCGATCAGGTCCTTGATCGTGATGATCTTGAGCCCGTGGGCGCGGGCGAGCGCCACCAGCGCGGGGACCCGCGCCATCCCGCCGTCCTCGTCGAGGACCTCGCAGATGACGCCCGCCGGCGAGTAGCCCGCGAGCCGGGCCAGGTCGACGGCGGCCTCCGTGTGACCGGCGCGGCGGAGCACGCCGCCGGGCATGGCGCGCAGGGGCAGGATGTGGCCGGGCCGCGCCAGGTCCTCGGCGGTGGTCCGCGGGTCGACGAGCGTGCGAATCGTCACCGCGCGGTCGTGGGCGGAGGTGCCCGTGGTGGCCCCGCGCTTGGCGTCCACGGTCACGGTGAAGGCCGTGCCCATCGGCGCCGTGTTGTCCGTCACCATCATCGAGATGTTGAGCTGGTCCAGCCGCTCGCCCGTCATCGGCACGCAGATCAGGCCGCGGCCGTGCTTGGCCATGAAGTTCACGTGCTCGGGCGTGACCCGGTCGGCGGCCATCAGCAGATCGCCCTCGTTCTCGCGGTCCTCGTCGTCCACGACCACGAGCATGCGGCCGGCCCGGATCTCGTCGATGGCCTCTCCGATGGTGGCGAACTCGCTCACGGGGTCCCCCTCTCCGAGCGCGTGCGGACCGGCTGTTCGAGCGCCGGCTTCGCCGGCGCCCTCCGGGGGGGAGGTTCGGAAGGGGGGCGGAGCCCCCCTCCGAGGAAGAGCGATCGCTGCACGAACTTCCCGAGCACGTCCATCTCCAGGTTGACCCGGCGCCCGACGGCCGCCTGCCCGAGCGTCGTCACGGCCAGGGTGTGCGGGATCAGCATCACCTCGAAGGCCATCTCTCCGATCTCCGCGACGGTCAGGCTGATGCCGTCGACCGCGACCGACCCCTTGGGGATCACGAGGGACTCGAGGTCGGCCGACGGGAGCGCGATCCGCACCCGCGCCGCGGTGTCCCGCTCCACGTCGGTGATCGTCCCCACCCCGTCCACGTGCCCGAGCACGAGGTGGCCCCCCAGCTCGCCGCCGAGCCGGAGCGGGCGCTCCAGGTTCACGCGGTCGCCGGGGCGCAGATCGCCCAGCGTCGTCCGGCGCAGCGTCTCGGGCCCCAGGTCGAAGCCGAGCGTCCGGCCCTCGCGCGACACGACCGTGAGGCAGGCGCCGTTCACCGCGACGCTGCCGCCGATGGCGCACCCGGAGGCCAGGGCCGCCTCGACGCGGAGGTGCCGGGTCTCCTCCCGGGCGTCCTCAGCCGTGCGCACCGTCCCCATCTCCTCCACGATACCCGTGAACATCAGCGGGCGCGCTCCACGTCCCCTTCGATCACGACGTCGTCTCCCACCCGGCGCACCGTGACTCCCGCCAGCCGCAGCGCGTCCTTCAGCGCCCGCCCGGCGCCCTCGACCGGCGTGATGGCCGTTCGCCCGCCGACGAGGACGGGCGCGATGTGGGCGACGACGCGGTCGACCAGCCCGGCCTCCAGGAACGCGGCGTTGATCTCGCCGCCCCCTTCGAGCAGCGCCGCCGTGACCTCGCGCTCGCCCAGCCAGCATAGCAGCGCGCCCAGGTCGACGCGTCCCGCGCGGTCCGGGCAGCGCGCGACCCTCACGCCCGCGGCCTCGAGGGCCCGGAC
>JACQCN010000259.1 GCA_016201575.1 Candidatus Rokuibacteriota bacterium
GGTGGCCACCCCCGGCATCGCCCGCCCGAAGCCGCCCATCCGGAAGATCTCCCGCGAGTGGGCCTTCTCGTAGACGAGGCCGACCAGCGCGAAGAAGAGCCCGGTCATGATCCCGTGCGCGAACATCTGGAACACCGAGCCGTTGAGCCCGGTCTCGGTCAGCGTGGCCGCGCCCAGCATCACGATCCCCATGTGGGAGACCGACGAGTACGCGATCACGTACTTGAGGTCGCGCTGCGCCATCGCCGAGAGCGCGCCGTACACGATGTTGACGCAGGCGATCCCCCCGACCAGCCAGACCCACTCGCGGGCCCCGTCGGGCAGCAGCCCCATCCCGAGCCGCACGACCCCGTAGGCGCCGAGCTTCATCAGCACGCCGGCGTGGAGCATCGAGACCGCGGTCGGCGCCGAGGCGTGGCCGTCGGGGGACCAGGTGTGCAGCGGCCAGATGCCGGCGAGGATGCCGAAGCCCACGTAGAAGGCCAGGAACACCCAGCGCTGCACGCCGGGGTCGAAGCCGTTGGCCTCGGCCTCCAGGAACGAGAAGGAGGCGTTCCCGCCGTGGACGTAGAGGGCGAAGATCCCCACCAGGATGAACGCCGACCCGAAGAGCAGGTAGAGGGTCAGCTTCATCGCCGCGTACTCCTTGGTGCCGACGCTCGTGGCCCCGTAGGCCCAGGCGAAGATGCCCCGGGGGCGCACCTCGCCGCTCGAGCCCCAGATGGCGATCAGCAGGTACATCGGCAGCACGGCCAGCTCGTAGAAGAGGAAGAAGAGGAACAGGTCGAGCGAGACGAACACGCCGTAGACGCCGGTGACGAGGGCCAGCAGCAGCGCGTAGAACTCCTGGCTCCGGGTGGCGAGCGTCCAGGAGGCGAACACGCCCGCGAAGATGATGATCGAGGTGAGGAGCACCATCAGGAGGCTCATGCCGTCCACGCCCAGCTCGTAGGAGATGCCGAGCGGCGGCACCAGCGGCCACTTCTCGTAGAACTGGAAGCTCGCGGCCTCGCGGTCGTAGGCGGCGAAGATCCACACCGAGAGCGCGGTGGAGAGGCCGGTAGCGGCGAGGGCGATGCCGCGCACGGCGAGCGGGCGATGCCGCGCCGTGAACATGATCAGCAGCGCGCCCACGAAGGGCGCCCAGGTGATGATGGAGAGCAGCGGCAGGGTCGTCATCGCCAGAGCCGGCTCACGATCAGGAGCGCCAGCAGCCCGAAGGCGACGCCATACACGTAGTCCTGGGCCTGCCCGCTCTGGATGCGCCGCAGCCGGTCGCCCGCGCGCAGGGTCAGCGCGCTCAGCACGTTCAGGACGCCGTCGACCAGGTAGCGGTCGATCCAGCCGATCAGCCACGAGAAGCCGAGGAGGAGGCCGCGGTAGAGGGCGCCGTAGAGCGCGTCGATCCCGTAGCGGCGGCGCGCCGCGAAGTCGAGGGGCGCCAGCGCCCGGGACACGGCCGCCGGGCTGACGACCCGCACCTGGTACATCAGCAGGGCGAGGAGGATGCCCGCCGCGGCCAGCCCGACCGAGAGCGACGTCAGCCAGCCGGGCGGATGCGCCGTCTCCCCGCCCCGGAGGGCGAGCCGCGCGCCGATCGCCAACGTGAGGACCGCCAGCACCCAGAGCGGGACCGCCATCGGCGGCGGGGCGTCGTGGGGATGGCCGCCGGCCTCCACGCGGCCGAAGAACGCAACGAGCACCACCCGGAACATGTAGACGGCGGTGAGGAAGGCGGTGAGCGCCAGCATCAGGAACGGCACGCGGAGGTGCGCCGCCCACACCCCGGCGAGCACGGCCTCCTTGGAGAAGAAGCCGGAGAGCGGCCACACCCCGGCCAGCGCGAGCGTCCCGACGAGGAAGACGATACCGGTCTGCGGCAGCGCGCGGAAGAGGCGGCCCATCTGGCGGATGTCGTTGGTGCCGACCGCGTGGACAACGGCGCCCGCGGCCAGGAAGAGCAGCGCCTTGAAAACGCCGTGCGTGAGCAGGTGGAGGAAGCCGGCGTCCGGCGCCCCCGCCCCCGCCGCCGCCATCATGTAGCCGAGCTGGGAGACGGTCGAGTACGCGAGCACCCGCTTGATGTCGTTCTCGACGCACGCCATCGTCGCCGCCAGCAGGGCGGTGAACGCGCCGACCCAGGCGATGAGGGCGAGCACCGCGGGCGCGGCCGCGAAGAGCTGGAACGCCCGCGTCACCAGGAACACGCCGGCGGTGACCATCGTGGCGGCGTGGATCAGCGCCGAGACCGGCGTCGGGCCCTCCATGGCGTCGGGCAGCCAGACGTGGAGCGGGAACTGGGCCGACTTGCCGGCGGCGCCGAGGTAGATCAGGAACATCGTGAGCGCGAGCCCGGCGGGGAGCCGCCCGCCGCCGGCCAGCTCGAAGAGGGTCGCGAAGTCGAAGGTGCCCGTGGCCCGCCAGAGCAGGACGATGCCGATGATGAGCCCGACGTCGCCCAGGCGGGTCGTCCAGAACGCCTTCACCGCCGCCCGCGCCGCCGCCGGCCGGTCGTACCAGAAGCCGATCAGCAGGTAGGAGCAGAGGCCGACCAGCTCCCAGAAGACGAAGAGCTGGACGAAGTTGGGCGCGAGCACGAGCCCGAGCATCGAGAACGCGAACAGCGACTGGTACGCGTAGTAGCGGCCGAGCGCGGGCGCGCGCTCCTCGTCGAGATACGCGAGCGAGTAGACCTGGACCAGCAGCGCCACCAGCGTGACCAGGACCAGCATGGCCTGGGAGATCGGGTCGACGTAGAGCCCGACGGTGACGAGGGGCCCCGCGTCGGCGGGGATCCACTCCCAGACGCCCACCGCGGGCGCGCCGACGGGCACGCGCCAGAGGGCGAGGGCCGCCGCCAACGCTCCGCCCACCGCCGCGATGCTGACGAGCCCCGCGGCCCGGCCGCGGCGCCGGAGCGGCGGCACCAGCGCCAGCAGCAGGAACGCGAGGAAGGGCAAAGTCAGGGCAACGAGCGCCAGACGGGTCACCTGGGAGGTCTCTCCAGCGCCCTCGACACCAGCCACGCCCCGCTCCGCGGGGCTTGCGACGCGGCGCGCGCGCACAACGGTTTGGGCGGTTGTTTCAGCGCCCTCGACACCAGCCACGCCCCGCTCCGCGGGGCTTGCGATAGGGAACGCTCGGCGGCGCCTCGCACCTTCATCCTTTGAGCAGGTCGAGCCGGTCCGCGTCGATGGTCCGGCGGATCCGGAAGATCACGATCACGATCGCGAGCCCCACCGCGACCTCGGCCACGGTGATCGCGATCGTGAACAGCGCGAAAACCATGCCCGCGGGGTCGCCGTTGAAGCGCGCGAAGGCGACGAAGTTGATGTTGACCGCGTTGAGCATCAGCTCGATGCCGAGCAGGATGCCGATCGCGTTGCGCCGCGTGAGCACGCCGAGGAGCCCGATCGCGAAGACCGCGGCCGACAGGATCACGTACGCCTGCAGGGTCACGTTTCTTTCTCCGTCGAGCGCCGCCCTGTTCGGCTGGGAGCCGCCCTCAACGCGCTCACCACCAGCGACGCCGCTTCGCTCGTCTCAGATTCATCGGCTCGGCTCGATTCACTCGGACCTCGCCTCGCGTCGGGCTCGCAACAGCCTCGCCGACGCCGCTCGGCTCGAACATCGGGCTGCAGCTCGCACGGCAGCCGCGGGGCTTGCCCTGAGGAACGCCCGGCGGCGCGCCTCGCATCATTCATCGGTCCGGGCCAGGTAGAGCGCGCCCAGGAGGGCGGTCACGAGGAGTACCGCGAGCAGCTCGAAGGCCAGCACGTAGCGGGTCAGGAGGAGCTCTCCGAGCGCGCGAGTGACGTCGGCGCCGAGCGGCCGGCGCGCGGCCGGCAGCGGCGCCTGCCCGACGAACAGGAGCACTCCGACGAAGACGGCGACGGAGACCACCGCGCCGTTGATCAGGTACCGGCTCGTCTGACCGATCCCCTCGCCCACCAGCCGCTCGGTCAGCATGATGGCGAACACGACGATCGTCACCACGCCGCCCGCGTAGAGGAGGAGCTGCACGCCGAACAGGAAGGCGGCGTCGAGCAGGAGGAACACGCCGCCCGTGGCCACGATGGCCACCGCGAGGTAGAGCACCGAGTGGAAGAGGTTGCGGGTCAGGACGACCGCGAGACTGGAGGCCAGCAGCACGGCGGCCAGCCCCCAGAAGGCGCCGGTCTCGAGCGTCACTCTTTCGCTGCCTTGGGGGGCGCCTGCATCTCCCTGAGCTTGTTGCCCGTCGCCCACGACGGCTCCCACTGGAGGCCGAAGGCGTGGAGGCGGTCCTTGTCGAGGAGCAGCTCGCGGCGGTCGTGGGTGGCGAGGTCCACGGTGCGCAGCATGACGATGGCGTCGGTCGGGCACACCTGCACGCACAGCTCGCAGTACTCGCAAGCGTAGAGCTCGAGCGAGAACGTCTTGGCGTAGTTGCGCTGCTCGCTCTTCAGCATCTCCACCCGGATGACCTGGGGCGGGCAGACGTACTCGCAGAGGCGGCAGCCGATGCAGTTCTCCTCGCCGGTCTCCGGGTCGTAGGTGAGCGCGAGCACGCCCCGGAACCGCTCGGGATACGGCCGCTTCTCCTCCGGGTAGTGGATCGTCACCGGCTTGCGGGCGAGGTTCCGCAGCGTCACGCCCATCGCCCGGCCCACCGCGGTCGTGATCTGGCCCAGCTCGCGCCAGACGGACCCGTCAGGCGACACCGGCGCCTCCGCGGTAGGCGACCCAGCCCGCCGTGGCGAGCAGGAGCGCGAGCGTCGCGGGCAGGAGCAGCTTCCACGAGATGGCCAGGATCTGGTCGACGCGGATCCGCACGAAGCTCCAGCGGACCCAGGTGACGAGCAGGAACACCACCAGGGCCTTCCCCGTGAACCACACGGCGCCGAGCCAGGCCGGCCCCGGGCCCAGCCAGCCGCCCAGGAACAGCAGCGCGCCGAGGTACGAGGTGGCGAGCACGTGCGCGTACTCGCCGAGCTGGATCAGCGCGAACTTCATCCCGCTGTACTCGACGCGGAACCCCGCCACCAGCTCCGACTCCGCCTCGAGGATGTCGAAGGGCGCGCGGTTCTCGGCGGCGATCATGGCCACGAGGTAGGCGAGGAAGGCCGCCTGGCCGACGACGGGCCAAGCCGCGAACCACAGACCGCGCTGGGCCTCCACGATCCCGCCGAGGCGGAGCGTCCCGCTCAGCACCACGGGGACCAGCGCCGCGAAGATGAACGGCAGCTCGTAGGAGATGATCTGGTTCACGCCCCGCATCGCCGAGAGCAGCGCGTACTTGTTGTTCGACCCCCACCCGCCCATGAAGAGCCCCACGATCTCCAGCGCGGAGACGGCGAGGAAGAAGAGCACGCCGATGTTGAGGTCGGCGAGCCCGAGGCCCGGCGCGAACGGGATCGTGGCGAAGATCAGGAGGCAGGGCAGCAGGAACGCCAGCGGGGCCAGGTTGTAGACCCAGCGGTCGCTCCGCGCCGGCACCACGTCCTCCTTCATCATGAGCTTGAGGGCGTCGGCGATCGGCTGCAGCAGCCCGTGCGGCCCCACCCGGTACGGCCCGATGCGCGACTGCATCCGGGCCGCGAACTTCCGCTCGAGCAGCGTGACGTAGGTCACGAGCCCGATCACCGCGTTCAGCAGGACGACGGCCGCGACGAGGTCGCGCAGGGGCGAGGTCACCGGTCGACCTCGCCGAACACGGGGTCGACGGAGCCCATGATCGCCACCACGTCGGCCACCTTGTGGCCGGGGATGATGTGGGGGAGGACGGCGAGGTTCGAGAAGGAGGCGCCGCGCCACTTCATGCGGTAGGGCTTGGGGCCGCCGTCGGCGATCAGGTAGCAGCCCACCTCGCCGCGCGGCCCTTCGACGCGCGCGTACGCCTCGCCCTTGGGAATCCGCACCTGCCCGACGGACTTCACGCCCGGGCGCGAGGAGATCGGCCCCGCGGGGAGGCCGTCGAGCGCCTGGCGGACGATCTTGATCGACTCGCGGAACTCGACCATCCGCACCCGGTAGCGCGCCCAGCAGTCGCCCGCCGTCTCCACCGGCACCCGGAACTCGAAGTCCTCGTAGGAGGAGTACGGCTCCGCGCGCCGGATGTCGTAGGCGATGCCCGAGCCCCGGATCAGCGGGCCGGACACGCCGATCTCCTGCGCCAGCTCGGGCGAGATCACGCCGACGCCCTGGGTGCGGGCCAGGAAGAAGGGGTTGTCCTCCAGCATGGCCTCGTACTCGTCGATGCGCTTCTCGACGAAGGCGAGCGTCGAGCGGCACTGCTCGGCCCAGCCCGCGGGCAGGTCGTACCGCGTCCCGCCGACCTGGTGGAAGCCGTAGAGCAGACGGGCGCCGGTGAGGGCTTCGAAGAGGTCGAGGAGCATCTCGCGCTCGCGGATCGCGTAGAGGAAGAGCGTGGCGCCCCCGCCGAGGGCGCCGCCCATGTCCATGCACCAGGTCCCGAGCCAGAGGCAGTGCGAGGCGACGCGCTGCAGCTCGGCGGCGGTGACGCGGAGGTACCGGGCGCGCGGCGGCACCTCGACCCGGCCGATCCGCTCGGCGGCCAGCACGTAGGCCAGCTCGGACGTCATGGCGGCCACGTAGTCGGTCTTCGACGCGATCGAGGGGTACTGCACGTAGGTCAGTGTCTCGCCGAGCTTCTCGTGACAGCGGTGCAGGTAGCCGATCACGGCATCCACGGCGGCGACCGTCTCGCCCTCGAGCGTCAGGATGGCCCGGAAGACACCGTGGGCGGACGGGTGCTGCGGTCCCATGTTCATCACGAGCCGCTCGTTGCCCGCGTATCCGAGCTCGATGACCCTGCGCGCTTCGAGGTCCGCCATACCTAGCGGAGGGGGGAGACCTCCGTCGAGGCGAGGATCACCGACTCCATGTGGGTCAGCAACGGGTAGCCCTTCTTGAGGAACGCCTGCCACTCCGGGTCCTGCACGGTCTTGCTCCGCACGTCGGCGCGGTGGCTCAGGTCGGTGTAGGCCCAGAGGTGGACGACCTGGTTCAGCATCGAGACCTCGGTGGTCCAGAGGCCGACCATCTTCGAGTACTTCTGGCGGGCGGGCAGGCCCGCCTTGAAGTGGGCGACCCACTCCCCCGCCTTGCCCGTGTGCGCGCGGTAGCTCCGGAGCTCGTACACGTGGCGGCCGCCGTCGGCGGGCGCCGTCAGCGGCACGCCGTCGACTCCGTTCAGGATCTTGTTCTCCTGGGTGAGGATCATGGGGCGGATCTGGGGCACGTACTCCCTGGTCCACCCCTCGTCCTTGGCCAGGGCTCCGCGCAGCCGCTCGCGCTCGTTCAGGTCCGGGTAGCTCCAGAGGTGGACGTACTGGTTCAGCGTGCCGAACTCGGTCGTCCACGCGCCCTCGAGCTTGCCGAAGCGGTCGCCGCGGATCTTCCTTCCGACGTCGCGGTTGAGCCGCAGGTACTCCGCCTGGGTGCCGGGGATGAGCGTGTAGGTCCGGAGCTCGTAGATCATGGCCGTTCTCCTATCGGTAGGGTGCGTGGGGCATGTCAACCGGGTAGTCCTTGCGGAGGGGATGGCCCTCCCAGTCCTGGGCGAGCAGGATCCGCCGCAGGTCCGGATGGCCGTCGAACACCACGCCGAAGAGGTCGTAGCACTCGCGCTCCATCCAGTCGGCCCCGCGGTAGACGGAGGTCAGCGACGGGCAGTGGGTCTCGCCGGGCCCGAGCTTGACGCGCACGGTGAGGGCGAGAGGCGCCAGGAGGTTCTCCACGCGGTAGAGCACCTCGAGCCCGTGCTCCTTCCAGTCCACCGCGGTGAGAAAGCTGAAGTAGCGGCAGCCGAGGTCGCGCTGGGCGAACCGCGCGAGCTCGATCCAGCGCTCGCGCGGCGGCTCCACCGTCAGGCGCGGGGGCTCACCCGCTGGCTCGAGGGCGAACCGCTCCCGGACGCGGACCCGCGGATCGACCGCATCCATGCGGGCCTCAGTCACCGGGTGGGATCGGCCGGGGCCGGGAGCCCGTCGTCTGGAACTCGGCGACCTGCTCCTGCAGCTTGAGCAGCCCGTACAGCAGCGCGTCGGGCGTGGGCGGGCAGCCGGGGACGTAGACGTCGACGGGCACCACGCGGTCCACGCCCTTGACGACGTGGTAGCCGTGGCGGAAGGGGCCGCCCGAGTTCGCGCACGAGCCCATCGAGACGACCCACTTGGGGTCGGCCATCTGCTCGTAGATCGTCTTGAGCATGGGCGCCATCTTGATCGTCACCGTGCCCGACACGATCATGAGGTCGGCGTGGCGGGGGGAGGCCCACGGCACCATCCCCAGGCGCTCGACGTCGAAGCGCGAGGCGAAGGTGGCCATCATCTCGATCGCGCAGCAGGCGAGGCCGAAGGTCACGGGCCAGATCGACGAGCTGCGCGCCCAGTTGAGCACCTTCTCCACCGTCGTCGTGACGATCCAGCCGCCGGGGAACTCGTGGACCGACTCCGCGATGGCCGTCAGCGCGGTCGAGTGCTTGTCGTCGGACGCGCGTCGCTGCCGGTACTGCTCCCACTCTGCGAGGTCCGTGATCTCTTTCCAGTTGGCGGGGGGAACGCGGGGGACGGGGGGCTTCACTTCCACTCGAGAATCCCCTCCCGGTACGCGTACCCCCAGCCGAGGGCGATGATGCCGACGAACAGCGCCATCGCCCAGAAGGCCGCGGGACCCATCGCCTCCAGCACGAGCGCCCACGGGATCGCGAAGACGGCGAGCGCGTCGAACACGACGAAGACGAGCGCGACGAGGTAGAAGCCCACGGGGAACTGCACCCAGGCGCTCCCGATCGGCTCGGTCCCGCACTCGTAATTGGCCAACTTGACCGGGTTCGGCCGGAAGGGGCGGAGGAAGGCGGCCACGCCGAGCGACACCACGCCGAAGGCCAAAATGAGCCCGGCGAAGATGCCGACGCCCACGTAACCCGACACCGCTACACGTCCTCCGTCACGACGACGTTCAACCGTCGAAGTATAGCACGCACGCTGCGCGCGCCCGGCGCGCCCGCCCGTATTTCGGGCGCTCCGCCCGTATCGATATAATGGTCACCGATGAGCCCGGGCGGACACGCGGCGACCACGGCGCTGGCGGGCGGGGTCGCGCTTCTCTCGACCTCCTCGGTGCCCCTGGCGGCGGGCGTCGTCGCCGGCGGCTTCCTGATCGACCTCGATCACGCCGTCGACTACGTCCTCTTCAACCGCCAGCGGGACCTCCGGCCGTCGGCCTTCCTCCGCTACTACCTGGAAGGCCGGGTCGAGCGGGTCGTCCTCGCGCTGCACTCCTACGAGCTGTTCGCGCTGCTGATCGCGCTGGCCTGGTGGACGGGGACGTCGGCGCTCCTCGGCTACGTGGTCGGCGGGCTGATGCACCTCGTTCTCGACATGATCTTCAACGGCGAGCTCCTGCCCAACAACGTCCTCGCCTTCTACAGCTTCGCCTACCGGGCCGCGCACCGCTTCCGCGGCGCGACCCTGCACGGCCACGTGCCCCGCGCGCCGGTGCCCGCCGGCTTCTGGCGCGCGTTCTTCACGGGCGCCGTCCGCCGCGAGCCGCGCGCCGCCGCGGCCGGCCGCTGCTCCACTCCGCCCGCCGCGTGACCGACGCGCGAGCGCGGGTCCGTCGATTGTCGCTCAACCTTTCGGTGTGCTAGGCTCCTGCGGATGCGCGTGCTGATCGTGGAGGACGAGCGTCAGGTCGCCGACCTCTTGGCCGATCTCGGTCATCACCCGGTGGTGGCGGCCAGCGCCGAGGACGCGGTGCGGACCCTGTCCGCGGAGGCGGTCGACGCCATCCTCCTCGACGTCGGCCTGCCCGGCCTCAGCGGCGTCGACTTCCTGCAGCTCCCCGTGGTCCGCGCGGGATCGATCCCGGTGATCGTGATCGCCGGGGCCGCCACCGACCTCCAGGCCCGGGACTGCCTGAAGTACGGCGCGCTCGACTACGTCGCCAAGCCCGTCTCCCTCACCCGGCTGAGCGAGGTGCTCGGCTTCCTGGAGCTGCACGTGCTAAACTCCCGGCTCATCGAGCAGGTTCGGAACCTCGACCGCCGTCGTTATGCGCGCGTGCCCGCGGTCTTCCCGGTGCGCATCATGGAGTACTCCGGCACCGAGTGGCTGGGGATGTCGGTCGACATCAGTCCGTTCGGCATCAAGGTGCGGTCGGAGGGCTCCCTCAAGGAAGGGGACACGGTCAAGCTCCACTTCACGCCGCCCGACGGGCCGCCGTCGCTCACCCTCCTGTCGGTGCTCGTCCGCGCCGATCCCGACGGCCAGGCGTTCTACTTCGTGAAC
>JACQCN010000260.1 GCA_016201575.1 Candidatus Rokuibacteriota bacterium
CTGCACCCTGCGCCACCCGCCCGGTCGCGCCATCGCCGGTCGTGAATAATGGAGGCTGGATGGTGCGAGACGCAGGTTTGACAACCGCGCGAGAACGGGAGAGGCTCTCAGGGCGGTCCGACACCGGGTCCGCGCATTCCCGCGCAGAGGAGGCAGCCCGTCATGGCGGAGTTGACGAGGCGGTACATCGTGATGGCGATGGCGACGGAGGCGCCGTTCGATCCGCGCGACCCCGAGGGGGTCTTCGTGCTGAAGCCGTGGAAGGACCCGGCGGCGCTGCGCGCGCTCGAGACTTACCGCGACAAATGCTATCCCGAGCTGTCCGAAGACCTCACGATCTGGATTCGAACGATCGAGAGCGGCACACCGATCCGCGGGGGCGTGGGCAAGCGGAACGAGCCCTACGTGAAGGCGGCGGTGACGGCGGCCGCCCGGCCCAAGGCGGCGGCGTCCCGGCGCGCGAAGCCCGCGGGGCCGCGCCGGGCCGCCCGCGCCACCAGGAAGCCGGCGGGCAAGAAGCGCAAGTGACGGAGGGGATCGAGCGGGTCGCGCGGCTTCTCCGGGCGGCGCGCCGTCCCGTCGTCTTCACCGGCGCCGGCGTCAGCACCGAGTCCGGCATCCCCGACTTCCGGAGCCCGGGCGGAGTCTGGGACCGGTTCGATCCGCGCGAGATGACCTACCAGAACTTCGTCGGCACCGAGGCGGGACGCCGCAAGTACTGGGAGATCGGGCGCCACTCCTACCCCGTGATGCGCACGGCGCAGCCGAACCCGGCGCACCTCGCGATCGCCGAGCTGCACCGGCTGGACCGGCTCGAGTGCTGCATCACGCAGAACGTCGACAACCTCCACCAGCGCGCCGGCCTGCCCGAGGAGAAGGTCATCGAGCTGCACGGCAACGCCACCCGCGCCCGCTGCCTGGCCTGCGGGGCGCCGTACTCGCGCGACGAGGTGCAGCGGTGGCTGGAGGAGGAGGGCGTCGACGTCCCCGCCTGCCCGCGCTGCGGCGGCATCGTCAAGCCCTACACGATCCTCTTCGGCGAGCCGATGCCGGCGGGCGCCGTCGAGGAGGCCGAGCGCCGCGCCCGGTCCGCGGACCTCTTCATCGTGGTCGGCTCGTCGCTCGTCGTCTACCCGGCCGCCTACATGCCCGCGCACGCCCGGCACGCGGGCGCGACGCTCGTGATCGTCAACCTCACCCCGACCCCGTACGACGCGCACGCCGACGTCGTCGTCCCCGGCAAGGCCGGGGAGGTGATGGACGCGGTCCTGCAGCGCTTGAGGAGCCTCCCATGATCGACATCCTCCTGGCCCCCCGCTCGACCCACCGCGCCGTCCCGCCGCCGTCCGAGCCGCGGCCGCTGTCGCTGGCGGAGGCGTACGACATCCAGGACGAGCTGCGCGCCACGCTCGTGAAGAAAGGCGAGACGATCCTCGGCTGGAAAGCCGGCTTCACCGGCAAGGCGTCCCAGCAGGCGTTCGGCGTCGACCATCCGGTGTGTGGCTTCCTGCTCGCCGCCGGCGTCTTCGCGACCGGCGACGCGGTGCCGGTCGCGCGCTTCGCCCAGCTCGCCGTCGAGGTGGAGGTGGCGTTCGTGCTCAAGCGGGACCTCGCGGGGCCGGGGGTGTCGCCCGCCACGGCGCTCCTCGCCGTCGAGGGCGCGCTGCCCGCGCTCGAGCTGGTCGACGTCCGCTTCGGCGGCAAGCCCACCGCGGCCGACGCGGTCGCCGACGGCGTCTTCGCCAACGCGATCGTCCTCGGTCAGCCGCTGACGCCCCTGGCGGGGCTCGACCTCGCGCTGGAGGGCGTGGTGTTCGAGCTGAACGGCCAGGTGATGGCCACCAACACGGCGGCCGAGGTCCTGGGCAACCCGCTCAACTCGCTCGCGTGGATCGCCAACCACCTGGGAAACCGCGGGCTCGGCCTCAAGGCCGGGGACGTGGTGATGAGCGGCTCGGTCTCGAGCCTCCTCAAGCCGAAGGCCGGCGACGTGGTGTCGGCGCGGTTCACCCGCCTCGGCGCCGTCAGCGCCCGATTCCAATAGTGCGAGGCGCAGCCGAGCGTTCCTCATGGCAAGCCCTGCGATTGCCGTGCGAGCCGCAGCCCGCGGTTCGAGCCGAGCGGCGCCGGCGAGCCGCCGGCGAGGCCGTCGCGAGGCGAGGCCCGAGTGGATCGAGGCGAGCCAAGATTCCGGGAATGGCGAAGCCGGGCGTCGCTGGTGTCAGTGCGCGCGATGGAGGTAGCGAGCGGTGAGGCTACGCCACACGGCGGTCGTCATCACCGGCGCGGGCGGCGGCATCGGGCGCGCGATCGCGCTGGCCTTCGCCCGCGAGGGCGCGAACCTGGTGTGTGCCGACCTCGGGGAGTCGGCGGCCGGGGTAGCCGAGGAGGCGGCGCGCGCGGGGGTGAAGGCGCTGGCCGAGACCGCCGACGTCACGAAGCCGGAGGACATGGCGCGGATGGCCCGGCGCGCCCTCGACGAGCTGGGGCGGCTCGACGTGCTCGTGACCTGCGCGGGGACGGGCGCGAGCGGCCTGTTCGCCGAGCAGGACGAGGCCGCGTGGCTCCGCGTGATCGACGTGAACCTGAACGGCACCTCCCGCGCGATCCGCGCCTGCCTCCCCGCGATGCTGGAGCGGCGGGCGGGCCGCATCGTCACGATCTCCTCGATCTTCGGCAAGACGGGTGGCTCTGGGTACGTGACGGCGTACGCGGCGTCGAAGCACGGGGTGCTCGGCCTCACGCGCGCGCTCGCCGCGGAGCTCGGCTCGCAGGGCTACCCGGGGATCACCGTCAACGCCGTCTGCCCGGGCTACGTGCGGGCGGGAATGGGCGTGGCGCTCCAGAGCACCAAGGCGGGGCCCGTGCCCGGCGAGGAGATCTTCGACCGCTACTACCGGCGGCAGGTCCCGCTCCGCCGCATGATCGAGGCCGACGAGATTGCGGGCGCGGTGGTGTTCCTGGCGCTGCCCGAGTCGGGCGGGATCACCGGGCAGGCCCTGAACGTGGACGGCGGGTTCTTCATGTCATGATGGATGGAGGACTCGTGAACGAATCGGCGCCGCCGGTGACCGGTGGGGGGTGTCGGGGCGGAGCGGCGCTCGCTCCCCCCGACATCAACCGCCCGGAGGCGATGAACGCGATCGACCCCGAGACCCACCAGGCGCTGATCGAGGCGTGGACGCGCTTCCGCGACGACGAGTCGGCGTGGGTCGCGATCCTCACCGGCGCCGGCGACAAGGCGTTCTCGGCGGGCGCGGACCTCAAGAAGCTGATCCCCACCGTGTTCACGAAGGACGGGCAGGGGCGCGGGCGCCATCACCACGACCCCGGGCTGGGCGGCATCACGCGGGGCCTCGAGATCTGGAAGCCGATGATCGCGGCCGTCAACGGCCACTGCCTGGCCGGCGGGCTCGAGCAGGCGCTGGCCTGCGACCTCCGTCTCGCCGCGCCCCACGCGACCTTCGGGCTCACGGAGACGCGCTGGGCCATCATGCCGGGCGCCGGCGGCACGCAGCGGCTGCCGCGCGCGGTGCCGCTGGCGAAGGCCATGGAGATGATCCTCATGGCTCAGTCGATCACGGCGGAGGAGGCCTACCGGATCGGCCTCGTCAACAAGGTGGTGCCGCTGCCGGAGCTGATGCCGACGGCGATGGCGTGGGCCGAGACGCTGTGCGAGCGCGGGCCCCTGGCGGTGCGGGCGGCCAAGGAGGCGGTGCTCCGCGGGCTCGCGATGCCGCTGCCCGACGGGCTCCGGCTCGAGGCCTTCCTCTCCAACACCCTGCGCGGGACCGAGGACGCCGTCGAGGGTCCGAAGGCGTTCGCGGAGAAGCGCCAGCCGAGCTTCAAGGCGAGGTGACCGCGCGCCCGTGACTGTCGAGGATCTGCTGCGGACGACGCGCGAGCGCCTGCCGGGACGGCCGCGCCGGGTCGTCACCGAGGGCGCGCTCGTCCAGGCCGCCGTGCTCCTGCCCATCCTCGACCGCGGCGAGGCTCACATCGTGTTCGCCAAACGCACCGAGGGCGTCGCGCACCACCGGGGCCAGATCGCGTTCCCGGGCGGCACGGTGGCGCCGGGCGATCCCTCGGTGGCGGCCGCGGCGCTGCGGGAGTGCGAGGAGGAGATCGGGCTCCCGCGCACGGCGGTGGAGCTGCTGGGCGCCCTCGACGACACCGAGACCTTCGCGACGCAGTTCGTGATCACGCCCTTCGTCGGGCTGATCACCAGGCCGGTCGCCTTCCAGCCCGACGGCCGCGAGATCGAGAAGGTGATCGAGGTGCCGGTGGGGGCGCTGCTCGAGGCGGGGCGTTTCCGCGTGGAGGAGTGGGAGCGCGCCGGGGTGCGGCGACCGGTCTACTTCTTCGACTACGAGGGGGAGACGATCTGGGGCGCGACGGCGCGGATCCTCAAGCAGTACCTGGACCTGGTGCGGGAGCCCGCCCGCTGACGCCGGGCCCGGAGCCCCCCGCATCTCCCGACCCGCGAGTGGGGCTCTGCGCCACCTGCGCGCACGCGAAGCCGATCACCTCGGCCCGGGGCTCGACGTTCTGGCTCTGCGGCCGCGCCGCCGAGGACCCGCGCTTCGCGAGGTACCCCCGCCTGCCGGTGCTGGCCTGCCCCGGCTTCGAGCACCGCGAAAGACCGCTGTGATCCTGGCCCCATGAGTGGGGTTCTATCGCCCCGGATACCCCTCGCCGTCGTACTTAACACTTGACAAGCTCATGGGGGGCTGAGGTAAGTTCAAATGCCAAGGATGAAGGCTGTCACGGAAGGGGGCATGGGATCGTTCAAGATATCGGGCGAGTTTCGGCCTGACGCGGATGCGGCGCTCTACAGGGGCGATTGCCTCGATTTCCTCGCGGGAATTCCTGACCGCACCGCGCGCTTGGTCGTGACGTCGCCTCCCTACAACCTGGGGAAGCGATATGAGCGGCGCGTACGGCTCGATTACTACCTCGAAGGCCAGGCGAGGGTCATTCGACAAGGCGTTCGCTCGAGAGTTTCGTGAGGCGAAGTGGAAGGAGAGTCGAACCAGCTACCCCCCTGGCCTCACTATGCAAATCCCCGCTAACCCTTCGCCCGGCGCCTCTTGGCGTGCTTGAAGAACTCGACCTGACCCACGCGCTTCTCGGCCTCGGCCTTCGTGTCGTAGGTGCCGAAGCTCCGGCCCGTCTTCTCGGACAGCACCACGTACGTGCGACCCTGCTTCTTGATCATCGCGGGCGCCTCCCGATCACGGCCACCAGAGGTACATGAAGCGGGGCCCGATCCCGCCCATGAGCGTCATGAACTGGCTCAGCGCGCCCTCGATCCGCGGCTCCGAGGACGCCGCCTGGGCGTAGTAGGTCGCGCGGTACTCGCGCGGCCGGTGGTAGACCACCACGCGCGCCTCCTGGACGCCGGCCGCGCGTCTGGCCGAGGTGATCGCGTCCGGCACGTAGCCGATCTGGTCGATCAGCTTGCTGGCCAGCGCCTGCTCGGCGGTGTAGATGCGGCCGTCGGCGAGCTGGCGGACGGTGGCGAGCGGCAGCTTCCGGCGCTCCGCCACCTTGGCCACGAACTGTCGCTGCAGCTCGTCGATCACGGACTGGAAGATCGCCTGCTCGTCGGGCGTGATCTGGCGGAAGGGGCTCCCCATGTCCTTGTGCGGCCCCGACTTGATGGCGGAGGCGGAGACCCCGATCTTCTCGAGCAGCCCCTGGCCGTTGACGGTGAGCATGATGACGCCGATCGAGCCCGTCACCGTGGTCGGGTGGGCGACGATGACGTCGCCGGCCAGCGCCACGTAGTAGCCGCCCGACGCGCCCACGTCCATCATCACCGCGACCACCGGGATCTTCCGGCGCTCCTTGAAGGCCTCGATCTCGCGGTAGATGATGTCGGACGCCGTCACCGTCCCCCCGGGGCTGTTGATGCGCACCACCAGGGCCCGGACGTCGTCGTCCTCGGCGGCCTTCTTCAGCTCCTCCCGTATCCGCACGAGCGTGGGGACCTTCGGGGTCTGGGCGCCGAGGGTGAGCATGGGCGAAGCGGCCTCGTCGCTGATGAAGCCCGAGAGGTCCATCAGGAGGATCTTGGCCGTGCCCTGGCCCTCCACCGTCTCCTCGGTCAGGGGCCGGATCCGGGGCGTGAGGTCGACGGAGATCACCGAGCAGCCGGCCAGCGCGAATCCGATCACGAGCGCGAGCGCGATGAGTCGCATGAATCCAAGTATACGCGGCTTGTCAGGCCCCACGCCGGTCGGGCATAATTCCACGGAGTCCTCATCTCCGCGGAGGTGTCGCGTGTCCGGCCCCCTGGAAGGCGTGCGTGTCATCGATCTCTCGCGTATCGTGGCCGGGCCCCTCGCCACCCAGATCCTGGGCGACTACGGCGCCGCGATCATCAAGATCGAGCAGCCGGGCACGGGCGACGACAGCCGCGCCTGGGTGCCGCCGAAGGCGCCCGACGGCTCCGCCGCCTACTTCTTCTCCATCAACCGCAACAAGAAGTCGGTCACGCTCAACCTGAAGCACCCGCGCGGCAAGGAGATCCTGACGGCGCTGGTGCGGCAGGGCGACGTGGTGATCGAGAACTTCAAGCCGGGCACGATGGAGGACCTGGGCCTCGGCTACGACGTCCTCCGCGAGATCAACCCCCGCATCATCTACTGCGCCATCTCGGGCTTCGGGAACTCGGGGCCCGACCGCGAGCGCGCGGGCTACGACTCGATCCTCCAGGGCGTGAGCGGGCTCATGTCGATCACCGGCGAGCGCAGCGGGCGGCCGGTCAAGGCGGGCGTGGCGATCGTCGACGAGATCACCGCGCTCTACGCCCACGGCGCCATCCTGGCCGCCCTGCGCCACCGCGACCGGACGGGGCGCGGGCAGCGCGTGGACCTGAGCCTCCTCGAGTCGGGCGTGGCGACGCTGATGAACGCGGCGAACGCCTACCTGATGGCCGGGGCCGTGCAGGGGCGGTGGGGCAGCGCCCACGAAACCGTGGTCCCCTACCAGGCCTTCCGCGCGGGCGACGGCGGCTACCTCATCGCGGGCTGCGGCAACGAGCGCCAGTGGAAGAACTTCTGCAAGGTCATCGGCGCGCCCGAGTGGGCCGACGACCCGCGCTTCGACACCAACGGCAAGCGGGTGGAGCGGCGAGACGAGCTGGTGCCGCTGATCGAGGCGCGGCTGGCCGCCGGGAGCCGCGACCACTGGATCCGCGAGCTGGTGGAGGCGGGGCTCCCCGCGGGCCCCATCAACACGATCGACCAGACGTTCGCCGACCCGCAGGTCCTGCACCGCGGCATGGTGCAGGAGGTCCAGCACCCGACGTGCGGCCGCGTCCGCCTGGTGGGCATCCCGGTGAAGTTCTCGGACTCGCCGGGCGAGATCACGCTGGCCCCGCCCCTGCTGGGGCAGCACACCGCCGAGGTGCTGGGCACGCTGCTCGGCATGTCGCCCGACGAGATCGACGATCTCAAGCGCCAAGGAGTCGTCTGATGAGCACCGCCGCGAAGGCCAAGTACATCGTGACACCCGGCGACGTCCCCGCCTACTCGCCGCCGCTCCACTCCGGGACGGTGAACCGGCGGCTCGTCGGACGCGACGTCAACGGGTCGCGGTCCGTGGAGGTCGTGCTGGGCGTCGTGGAGCCGGGCGGGCTGGCCGAGCGCCACACGCACGAGGTGGAGCAGGCCATGTACGTCCTCGACGGCCGCGCCCTCGTGGAGGTCGACGGCGAGGCGCGCGAGTGCGGGCCGGGCACCGCCTGCTTCTTCCCGCCCGGCGTGGCTCATCGCGTGGAGTCGCTCGGTCCGGGGCCGCTCCGCGCCCTGGTCATCTACTCGCCGCCGCTGGAGCGCTCGACCGCGGCGCAGCCGTTCAGGCCGGCGTGAGGCGCCCGTGCTGACTTTCGATCAGGTCGAAGCCGCGCAGCGACGGCTGGTGGACCGCATCCACCGCACCCCGGTGGTCACCTGCCGCTCGTTCGACGATGCCACCGGCTTTCACGTGTTCTTCAAGTGCGAGAACCAGCAGCGCGCGGGCTCGTTCAAGATCCGCGGCGCCCTCAACAAGCTGCTGACGCTGTCGGCGGAGGAGCGCGCGCGCGGCGTCGTCGCCTACTCCTCGGGCAACCACGGCCAGGGCGTGGCCCTGGCCGCCCACATGGTGGGCACGACGGCGGTGCTCTGCATGCCGACGGACGCCCCCGCCCTCAAGGTCGCGGCGACGCGCGACTACGGCGCGCAGATCGTCTTCTACGACCGGCAGAAGGACGACCGGGAGGCGATGGCGCGGAAGATCTGCGCCGACAGCGGGCGCGTCCTGGTGCCGCCCTATGACGACTACGCGGTCATGGCGGGGCAGGGGACGGCCGCGCTGGAGCTGCTGCAGGACGTGCCGTCGCTCGACGCGCTGGTGGGCCCCGTGGGCGGGGGCGGGCTCATGGCCGGCTGCGCCACCGCGGCCACGAGCCTCTTCCCGGCCATCCAGATCTTCGGCGTCGAGCCTGACACCGCCAACGACACGTTCCTGTCCTTCCAGAAGGGCGAGCGCATCCGGATCCCGCCGCCGCCCACCATCGCCGACGGCGTGCGCGTGCTCATGCCGGGCGAGCTGACCTTCCCTATCCTCAAGGACAAGGTGATCGAGATCCTGCTCGTCTCGGACCAGGAGATCGTCGAGACGCTGCGCTTCCTGCTCTTCCGCGCGAAGGTGCTCCTCGAGCCGACGGGCGCGGTGGCCGCGGCGGCCCTCTTCGCCGGCAAGGTCCCGCTCGAGCGCGGCGCCCGCGTCGGCGTCATCCTCTCCGGCGGCAACGTCGACCCCGAGCCGCTGGCGAAGATCGTCCAATCGCGCTGAGGCGCGGCGGCGTGCTCTCCGCCGAGCCCGAGGGCGAATTTCAGCGCCTGCCCGACCCCTCGCAGCCTCAGGGGCGGCAGCAAGGCTCCCGCGGCCGTCACCGCGAGTGAAAGGCGGGGACGACCTCCTCGGCGAGCCGGGCGACCTGGTCGAGCATCCGGTCGGGCGGGCACATCGGCCGCAGCACGAACTTGGAGGCGCCGGCCTTCACGTACTCCTCGAGCCGCCCGGCGACGGCGTCGGGCGGCCCGAACGCCGTGCAGGCGGCCAGCGTGGCGTCGTCCGCGCGGTTCCGGGGGATGAACGGCTCGGCGGCGGTCCGCGCCGAGCGGCCGTCGTCGTCGAGCCCGAAGTAGACGAGCGCGCCGAAGTGGTCGGCCGGGACCTCGCGCCCGGCCTCGCGGGCGAATGCCTGCGTCCGCTCCACTCCGGCCGCGAGTTGGGCCGGCGTGATGAAGGACGGGATCCAGCCGTCGCCGAGGCGGCCGGCCCGGCGCATCGCCGCCTCGCTGTTGCCGCCGATCCAGAGCGGGAAGGGCTGCTGCACCGGCTTCGGCAGGACGGTCACGCGCTCGAGGGTCCAGAACTCGCCCGCGAAGCTGACCTCGTCCTGCTCCCACAGCAGCCGCATGATCCGGATCGCCTCGTCGGTCCGCCGCCCGCGCTCGCGGAACGGCACGCCCACGGCCCGGAACTCCCGCTCGGACTCGGCGCCGATGCCGACGGCGGGCAGCATGCGGCCGCCGCTGAGGTAGTCGATCATCGCCAGCTCGCGGGCGGCGATGACCGGCGCCCGGAAGGGCATCACGAGCACGCTCGGGCCGAACTTGAGGCGCCGGGTGCGGGCGGCGATGGCGGCCATCGTCGTGATGGGCTCGGGGACGACCATGGGCGCCGAGAGCCGCTCGGAGAACCACAGCGAGTCGACGCCCGTCCGCTCGCACAGGTCGACGAAGCGCCACAGGAACTCCGCGCCGTCGGCCGGCGCGGGCCACGGCCCGGGCATGACGCCGATGCGGTACTTGATCTTCATGCCGGCGATCGTAGCACGACGTTTGACACCCCGCGGGCGCCCATCTAGAATGAACCGCGGTTCAGCATCCGTGATGCGTGATCCCGACAAGCCCCAGCAGATCATCGCCGCCGCCATCCGGGTGTTCGCCCGTCACGGCTACTACAACTCCCGCGTTTCCGACATCGCCCGGGAGGCGGGAATGGCCAGCGGCACCATCTACCTCTACTTCAAGACCAAGGACGACATCCTGGTCACGATGTTCCGCGAGAAGATGGCGCGCTGGGTCGAGTTCCTGCGCCCGGCCATCGCCGAGCGGCCCGACGCCCCCGCCAAGGTCCGGCGCCTGGTGGCGTTACACTTCACGATGCTCGAGGACGACCCCGACCTGGCCGAGGTCGTGCAGGTCGAGCTCCGGCAGGGCCACAAGTTCTTCCGCGGCGCCTCCGCCCACGAGATCACCGCGTACTTCGCGCTGATCGGCGCTGTGCTGGAGGAGGGGATCGCGGCGGGCCTGTTCCGCGCCGACCTGCCCGTGAAGCTCGCCACCAAGATGCTCTTCGGGGCGATCGACCAGGTGGCCACGTCGTGGGTGCTGGGCAAGCGGCGGTACCGCCTGAGCGACATGGCGGAGGCGGTGGCCGACATCTTCCTCAAAGGAGTCGCGCGCTGATGGCCTACGAGACGCTGCTCGTCACGCGGGAGGAGACCTTCGCCGTCGTCACCCTGAACCGCCCGCCGGCCAACGCCATCAGCGAGCAGCTCGTGCGCGACCTCGATGCGGCGATGACCGAGCTGGCGGCGGACGGCGCGGTGCGATCGGTGATCGTGACGGGGGCGGGGGACAAGATCTTCTGCGCCGGCGCCGATCTCGGCTCGGCCTTCTCCGGCGGCACCGTGGAGGACTTCATCCGGTTCGGCAACGGCGTGCTGCGGAAGATCGAGCGCTTCGGGAAGCCGGTGATCGCCGCCCTCAACGGCCACGCGCTCGGTGGGGGCTGCGAGATCGCCATGGCCTGCCACCTGCGCATCCTGAAGGAGACGGCGCGGATGGGCCAGACCGAGTCGAACCTGGGCATCATCCCGGGCTACGGCGGCACCCAGCGCTTGCCGCGCCTGATCGGCCGGACGAAGGCGCTCGAGTACATGATCCTCGGCACCCAGATCCCCGCGCCGGAGTGCCTCGCCCTCGGGCTCGTCAACAAGCTGTCGAAGGACGGCGAGACGCTGAACGAGGCCAAGGCGATGGCGCGGCTGATCGCCAGGCGGCCCCCGGTGGCGACCCGGCTCATCATCCGCGCCGTCGACGAAGGCCTCGACGCCGACATCGACCAAGGCCTCGCGGCCGAGACGCGCGCCTTCCTCGAGGTGCTGAAGACCGAGGACGCGGGCGAGGGGATCCAGGCCTTCTTCCAGAAGCGCGAGCCGCAGTTCAAGGGGCAGTAGGGCGTTGGACCTCGGGATCGCGGGCAAGGTGGCGCTCGTCACCGGCGCCGCGCGGAGCCTCGGGCGCGCCGACGCCGAGGTGCTGGCGGCGGAGGGCTGCCGGGTGGCGATCGTCGACCTCAACGCGGAGGGCGCGCAGGAGGCGGCCCGGGAGAGCGGGCGGGGCGCCCGCGGCTACGCCTGCGACATCACCGACCGCGCGCAGGTCGCCGACACGGTGGCGCGGGTCGCGCGCGAGCTCGGGCCCGTGGACATCTGCGTCAACAACGCGGGTTTCATCTACACGGTCGCCCAGCTCAAGGACATGAAGGACGAGGACTGGGACCTCAACCTGCGCATCAACCTGACCGGCACATATAATGTGACGAAGGCCGTCTTCCCCGGCATGCGCGAGCGCAAGTGGGGGCGCGTGATCTGCATGGCGTCGATCGCCGGCCTGATGGGCGGCTTCGGGCAGACCGCGTACTCGACGACGAAGATGGGCGTGATCGGGTTCGCCCGGTCGGTGGCGCTCGAGGGCGCCCGCGCCAACGTGACCTCGAACGTGATCGCGCCCGGGATCATCGGGCCCAACGCGAACCTGAGCCCGCTCTTCGACCGGATGGTCAAGCGCGTGGCCATGCAGCGCGAGGGCCAGCCGGAGGACGTGGCGAACGCCATCGCGTTCCTCTGCTCGGAGCGCGCCCGCTACATCACGGGCGCGGTGCTGACGGTCACCGGCGGGATGGACCTGTTCACCTTTTGACCACGGGAGACACGCGATGCCGACAGTCAAGGAAATCTTCGACAACATGGAGAGCAAGTTCCGTCCCGACAAGGCCGCCGGGGTGAACGCCACGATCCAGTACGACATCAGCGGGGAGGGCGGGGGCACCTGGAACGCGGTGATCAAGGACGGGACCTGCAAGGTCTCTCCGGGCCCCGCCAGTAACCCGAACCTCACGCTCCAGATGGCGAGCCAGGACTGGATCGATATGGCTTCGGGCAAGGCCGCTGGCCAGATGCTCTTCATGTCGGGCAAGCTGAAGCTGAAGGGCGACATGGGGCTCGCGATGAAGCTTGGCTCGGTCTTCCAGATCGCGTAGCCAGGCCGCGCACGGCTCCGGCCGCGCGAGGCGCGAGTACTTCGCGTGGGCGGAGCGTCTCTTCGACCTGGCCCGCGCCGCCGAGAAGCCCGAGGCCCTGGCGGGCGTCCGCGTGCTCGACCTGTCGGTCATCATCTTCGGGCCGGCCACCGCGGACTTCCTGGGCGAGCTCGGCGCCGAGGTCATCAAGATCGAGATGCCCGGGCAGGGCGACGTCACCCGCATCCTCGGCGACCGCACCTTCTTCTGGAAGAACGTCGGCGTGGCGTTCTTCGGCATGAACCACTCCAAGTACCACGTGGGGCTCGACATGCACGCGCCCGAGGGCCAGGAGCTGGTGCGCAAGCTCGCGGCGCGCTCGGACGTCGTGGTCGAGAACTTCAAGGCGGGCACGATGGAGGAGAAGTTCGGGATCGGCTACCGCCAGCTCCGCGCGGTCAACCCGCGCCTGATCTACGTCGCCAACACCGGCTTCGGCCAGTGGGGGCCGTTCTCCCGCGGGCGTGCCTCCTACGACGGCCTGGCCCAGAGCGTGTCCGGCCTGACCGCGATCACCGGCGACGGCGCCGTGCCCACCAAGGTGGGCAACTACATCGGCGACTGGTTCGGCGCCTGCATGTCGGCCCTCGGCGCGCTGGCTGCGCTCCACTGGCGCGACCGCACCGGCGAGGGCCAGTTCGTCGAGATGGCCCAGTGCGAGGGGCTCGTGCGGGCGATGGACTGGACGTGGCTCTACGCCGGCCTCACCGGTCGCGATCGCCCCAAGACGGGGAACCGCGATCCGGTCTTTCCCGCCGCGGGCGTGTTCCGCTGCGTCGACGGCTACGTGGCCCTGGTCGCGGGCACCGACGCGGAGTTCCGCGCGCTGGGCCGGCTCCTCGGCCGGCCCGGGCTCGCGTCGGACTCGCGCTTCCGCACGGCCGCCGCCCGGCGCGCGCCGGCCAGCCGGTCGGCCCTCGACGGGTTCGTCGCCGTGTGGTGCGCGCGCCGGTCGCGGGCGGAGATCGAGCGACGGGCGCGCGCGGCGGGGGTGGCCGCGGCCCCGGTGCTGACCGCCAAGGATCATTACGAGAGCGCGCACTTCCGCGCGCGGCGGAGCGTCTGGGAGCACGACGACGCGGTGTACGGCCCGATGGTCGAGTACGGGCCCGCGCCCAAGCTCTCCGCGACGCCCGCGCGCATCAAGTGGGCGGGGCGGCCCGTGGGCTTCCACAACGAGCTGGTCCTCAAGCGCGTGCTCGGCCTCGACGACGCCGAGATCCGGGAGCTCGAGCGCAAGCGGGTCATCGGCAAGTGGGCCGACCGCCTTGGCGCCCGGCCTCCCGACGACTTCATCCAGTGATGCGAGGCGGCAGCCGAGCGTTCGGCATCGCCAGCCCCGCGGCAGCGGGGCGTCGCTGGTGTAGAGGGCGCCGGACATGACGGAAGAGCGTCAGGG
>JACQCN010000212.1 GCA_016201575.1 Candidatus Rokuibacteriota bacterium
GTGCCGGTAGCCGCGCGAGACGCGGCCGTGCCGGAACACGCGCTTGAGGTCCGCGGCGAGGAAGGCGCCGGTGAAGCGCTCGAGGGCCGGGCCCACGTGCGGATCGTCGGGCGCGTAGCCGGCCATGAAGCAGGCTTCGAGGCTGCCGTAGACGGCGAGGATGTCGCGGGCGGCGAGGCAGAAGGCGACCAGGTCGCGTGGGCGGTTGAAGCGGTAGACGAAGCCGCGGAAGAGGTCCGCGTCGCGGTCGGCATCGAACGCGCGGACGAAGCGGGCGGGCGACGGCCCCATCGCCGCCAGCGCCTGCTCGACCGCGCGGCTGAAGAGGTCGACGCGCCCGTAGGCGAGGCAGGCGGTCAGGAGCGCGACGATCTCGCGGTCGGCCGGGTCGGCGTAGCGGAGCGGGAAGCGGATGGCGTCGCGATCGATGCGGGTGGCGTAGTCACACTCGCGGCTGAGCCGCTCGAGCGGCTCCTTGAGCCTCGGCTCGGCCTTCATCACCTTCGGCGGCATGATAGCATGGTGCCCCGATGACGAGCGTCGGAGTCGTGGGCCTCGGCGTGATCGGCCGCGCGGTGTGTCGCGCGCTCGACACCGGCCTCGACGGCTGCGCGCTCGTCGGGGCGACCGCGCGCGACCAGGGCCGGGGCGAAGCCTTCCTGAAGTCGCTGGCCACGCGGCCGCCGTACCTGACGCTCGACGACCTGATCGCGTGCTCCGACCTTCTCGTGGAGGCCTCGACCCAGGCCCACCTCGCCGAGTGGGCGCCGAAGGCGCTCGCGGCCGGCAAGGATCTGATGATCCTCTCCTGCGGCGCGCTCCTGGCCCACCAGGAGTGGGTGGCCCTCGCGCGGGAGCGCGGCGCCCGCATCCTCGTCCCCTCGGGCGCCATCGGCGGCCTCGACGCCGTCAAGGCCGCGCGCGTCGGGCGGGTCAACTCGGTGACCATGGAGACGCGCAAGCCGCCGGCCGGCCTCGCCGGCGCGCCCGGCGTGGTGGCCCGGGGCACCGACCTGGCGGCGCTGACCGAGCCCACGCTGATCTTCGAGGGACCGGCGACCGAGGCGGTGCCGGCCTTCCCCGCCAACGTCAACGTGCTCGCCGCGCTCTCGCTGGCCGGCATCGGCCCCGCGCGCACGACGATCCGCCTCTACGCCGTGCCCGGCCTCACGCGCAACACCCACCGGATCATCGTCGAGGGGGACGCGGGCCGCGTCTCGGTCGAGATCGAGAACGTGCCCTCGGAGAACCCACGCACGGGCCGGCTCTCCTACCTCTCCGCGATCGCGATGCTGCGCGACCTCCACGCCACCCTCCGGGTCGGCACCTGAGCTTCCTCGGAGGATCCTCGGATGAAATGAGGGTAGCCCGGTGAGCGTGGAGACGAGACCCCTGGTGGCCGTCATCATGGGCAGCAAGTCCGACTGGGAGACGATGCGTCATGCCGACGAGACGCTCACGCGTTTCGGCGTGCCGCACGAGTGCGTGGTCCTGTCGGCCCACCGGACGCCGGTGGCGACGGCGGAGTACGCGGGGGCGGCCCAGGGCCGCGGGCTCGAGGTCATGATCGCGGCGGCGGGAGGCGCGGCGCATCTCCCGGGCGTCATCTCCGCGTACACGCTGCTGCCCGTGCTCGGCGTGCCCATCGAGAGCCCGGCGCTGAAGGGGCTCGACTCGCTGCTCTCGATGGTGCAGATGCCGGGCGGCATCCCAGTCGGCACCCTCGCCATCGGCAAGCCCGGGGCCATCAACGCGGCGCTGCTGGCGGTCGCCATCCTCGCCAACTCCCGTCCCGAGCTGCGGGACAAGCTCCGGGAGTTCCGCGAGGAGCAGGCCCGCAAGGTCCACGCCGAGCGCCTCCCGTAGCGTCGCCGCGTGATCTCTCCGGGCGACTGCCGCTGGCACAACCGGCTGCCGGTCGTGGCTGCGGGCGGCGTGGGCGCGTACGCCCGGGCCGATTCCTGGTGGCCCTGGCTTCGCTGGGCGGCGGGCAGCCCGCGCACGGATACCGGCTATGATCGGGCCATCGAGGCGATCATCGCGACCTTGACGACGTTCTGAAGACCACACCGTCGGGCTCGGCGTGCCGCTCTCTCGGCACTCCAGTACTGGAGAGGACGCTGGTCTGTCCCAGCGTTCCGCTGGCGCCCGCCGGTCGCCCGCCGCATAATCCGGGGATGCGCTGGCTCAAGCCCTCCGGTCACTCCGCGGCCGTCCTCCTGTGGGCGTTCCGCGTCTGGGCGCAGTTCGGCACGGAGCCGGTCGAGTCCGGCTGGGTCGCCACCGCCACGCTCGCGGCCTGCGACGCGGCCCAGCGCTCCTTCATCGACGTCGCGCGGGCCTACGGCACCACGGTGGACCTCGGCGACTGCCGGGAGATGAGCGCCGACGACCTGCAGCGGCCCAGCCTGGTCTCCGATCCGTCCGACACCCCGTCGGCCGCCGATTACTACCGCGTGCCGCGCGGCACCGCCTCCCGAGGGCCTCGCCCCACGGTCCGGTAGACCGTCGAAGGGGGCCGTCGAGGCCTCCTCCGACTTGTCAGAGCTGGCCCGAGTCTCCCCACTTCTCGAGCAGCGCGCGATACGCCGGATCCTGGTACCGGTCCAGCCGGAAGGCCGGCGCGTACGGCGGCAGCTCGTGTCCGGCGATGTGATCGGCGAGGAGGTCCGCGGCGCCGTTCGCAGCCATCAAGCCGTAGCCGGAGAGCGCACCGATCACGTACGCGCCCTCGAGGGGCAGCGGCCCCGCGAGGAAGCGATTCTCGCGCGTCTTCGTGTAATAGCCGCCGTCGACGGCGCACTTGGGCAGGCGATCGAGATAACCGGCCAGGGCCGGGATCATCCGCGACATGCCCCGGAGGACGATCTCCGCGTACGCCGGGTCAAACTCGACGGGAAACGTCGGCTCCACCGCCTCGGCGTCGTACGTCCAGATCAGCAGCACCACCGGGCTCTCGCCCGCGCCCTCGGGGCGGCCGTGGACGCCGGCCGGGAACTCCTCGAGGAGATACCGGTGCGCCTCCGACTCCGCCAGCTCGGTCCGCTCCTCGCGGGACCACGGCAGTCGCAGGGGGTCGGTCCAGATCAGCATCGGAGCGTCGCGGGGCACCGCCCCGAGGACGTCGTTGAGCGCGACCTTCGCGTGCCGCTCGCAGAACACGGGAAGCTCGACCCCGAGCAGCCGGCCCACCCGCCCGACGAACGGCCCCGCGGCGTTCACGAAGCGGGGGGTCGAGATCGCGTGTTCCCCGTCTCGCGCACTCACCGTGACCGCCCGGACCCGCCCCCCGGCCGTGTCGACCCGCTCCACCCGCCCTTCGATCAGCCGGACTCCGCGCGCCCGGGCGCGCTCGAGGAGGTACATGCCGAGCTGCTGGCCGCTGAACCACCCGCACCGCCGGGCGTGCAGCACGGCGACCGTGTCGTCCGCGAGGTAGGGGAAGTGTCGCCGAATGACGCTCCGGTCGGTGATCACGTCGGCGCCGTCCGGCTCGCCCTCGAAGCCCTCGGCCGGAGCGGGCCGGTAGTCGCTGGACGAAGTGACGTGCCGGCGGACCGGCCCCGCGCCCAGCGCGGCCGCCTCTTCTGCGGCCCGGACGAGCTGCGGCACGCGCGCCGGGTCGGCGGTGACGAAGGCGTACCCGCGCCGGTTCAGGCGGAACACGTTGCCGCTCTCGCGCGCGAGCTCTTCGAGGAGGTCGATGCTGCGGTTCATCACGGCGACCATCGCGGCGCCGGGCCCCGGCCACCAGTTCCGGTAGCACTCCGTGGACTTGTCGCTGGTCAAGGAGAGCGGCGGGCGCTCGTCGACGAGGACGACCCCGCTCACGCCGCGGCGCACGGCCAGGTGATAGGCGGCGGCGACGCCGGCGATCCCCGCTCCGCAGATCACGACGTCGGCGGTCAGCGGTCTCAGCGGTTTCAGTCAACGTCGGGGGGAGCGACCGCCGCTCCCCCCGACACCCCCCAACGGGCTCCCGCGAGGTATTTCTTCACGCTCTCTCAGTCGAGGAAGGTCCCGTTCTGGAAATCCTCGACGGCCCGCATGATCTCCGCGCGGGTGTTCATCACGAAGGGCCCGTAGCGCGCGATCGGCTCGCGCAACGGCCGCGCGGCGAGCAGCAGGAAGCGCGCCGGCGAGGTGCTCGTCACCGCGGCCACGGCGTCGCCGTCCCCGAGCACGGCCAGGGTTCCCGCGGTGAGCCGGCTTCCGGCGCGGCCCTCGCTCGCTCCGAGCTCGGCCTCGCCCTCGTACACGTAGGCGAACGCGGTGTACCCGGCGGGAACCGGGTGCTGGAAGCGCGCGCCCGGCGCCATCGACACGTCGAGGTAGAGCGGCTGGGTCACGACACCTTCCACCGGGCCCCGCGTGCCGTCCGACTGCCCGGCGACCACGCGGACCCGCACGCCCTCGCCCGCCCGGGTCTCGGGGATCCGCTCGGGCGGGATGTCCTGGTAGCGCGGCGGGATCATCTTGCCCTTCGCGGGCAGGTTCACCCAGAGCTGGAAGCCCCACATGAGCCCGTCCTTCTGCTGCGGCATCTCGGAATGGATGATCCCGCGCCCGGCCGTCATCCACTGCACGCTGCCGGCCACGAGGTCGCCCTGGTTGCCCTTGTGGTCCCGATGGCGCATGGACCCCGCCAGCATGTAGGTGACGGTCTCGAAGCCGCGGTGCGGATGGTCCGGGAAGCCCGCGATGTAGTCGCCCGCGCGGTCGGACTTGAACTCGTCGAGCAGGAGGAACGGGTCGAGGTGATCGAGGGCCGGTGTCCCGATCACCCGCTTGAGCCGGACGCCCGCGCCGTCGGAGGTGTCCTGCCCCGTGACGACCGTGACGACCGGACGGACCATGGGCGCCGGCGCTCTAGCCCGCATTATTCACGAACGGCGGTCGCATGCGGCGGGCGGGTCCTGTCGCA
>JACQCN010000213.1 GCA_016201575.1 Candidatus Rokuibacteriota bacterium
TTCATCACCCGCGGGCGCGGGCTCACGGTCCACACGCGGGACTGCCTGATGGTCGCCAAGAGCGTGCTCGACCGGGAGCGCCTGATCAACGTCGAGTGGGACGGCGAGGAGCCGACGGAGGCCAAGCGGCCGGTGCGGATCGCCGTCTACATCGGCAACGACCGCCCGGGGCTCCTGTCCGAGATCACCGGCGCCATCTCCTCGCGCAACGGCAACATCACGAAGGCCGAGGTCACGGTGACGGAGGACAAGCGGGGGCTCAACCACTTCGTGGTCGAGGTCTCCGACCTCCGCCAGCTCCAGGAGATCATGGCCGCCATCCGCGAGATCCGCGACGTGATGAACGTCGAGCGGGTGCGAGGCGTCTGATGACCCGCGGGCAGTTCGAGCGCCTGGTCGAGCGCGCGCTGGCCACCCTTCCCAAGCGCTTCAAAGCGAAGCTCGACAACATCGCCGTGGTCGTCGAGGACTGGCCCGACGACGAGACGCTCGACGAGATGGGGATCGAGCCGCCCGACACGCTCTACGGCCTCTACCGCGGCGTCGACCTCACCCACCGCGACGCCGGCTACGGCAACGTGCTGCCCGACACCGTCACGATCTACCAGGGGCCGATCGAGGAGGACTGCGCCGAGGCGGCCGAGATGGCGAAGGTGGTGCGCGACACGGTCATCCACGAGATCGGCCACTACTTCGGCCTGAGCGACGAGGAGATGGAGCAGCTCAACTCGGAGGGGGGCTGACGCCCCCCTTCCGAACCTCCCCCCTTCGATTGCGCCAGCGAAGCCGGCGCTCGAACAGCCAAGGCAAGGGCGCTCGAACAGGCGTAACGCGCAGTATTCACGAACGGCACCACGGGAGTCGGGCGGGTGGCGCGGCAGGCAGGCCCGCCCGCAGCGAGTGGGGTATCGAGCGACGTTCGTCCAGTCAGCCGCGCCCGGACCGCTTCGACATCTCTGGCTTGTATCCCTCACGCGTGCCTCGAGTCGCTTCCCTCATGCCGCCCACCGGGCTGGTGTTCTACTCGCCGACCGTAAGTTTTTCATTGACAAGGCATTTCATTAGTTCGTATGGTTTCAGCAGATGCTGAAATCGGTGGAGCAAACGAAACGATGCTTAAGTCTCAAGAGATTCGGCGGTTGGCGGCACAACGGCTTCGGGAGCTCTTCCCCAAGGCGCGCGCCTGGGAGGAAACCCCGGACAGCCGGATTGGTAGCCAAGTTGCCGATCTCCTGGTGAAATTCAGGATGGGTGAACAGGAGCACACGCTGGTGCTCGAAGTCAGCGCGCTCGGTCAGCCGCGGCAGATCCGGGAGACGGTGACGCGGCTGAACGAGGTTCGGCGCGAGCTTCCCAACGCCTATCCCGTGGCGACGGCCGTCTACATCAGCCCTCAGAGCGCCGACATCCTGCGCCGGAGCAACCTCGGGTACCTCGACCTCTCCGGCAACTGCTACCTCGCGTTCGAGAACGTGCCGATCGAGAAGGAGGGCAAGCGGACCCTCCGCCCCTCCACCCGGCCGCTGAAGTCCCTGTTCGCGCCCCGCGCCACGCGGGTCGTGCGCGTGCTCCTCGCCGAGTCGCAGCACGCCTGGCGGCTCGAGGAGCTGGCGCGGGCCGCCCAGGTGAGCCTCGGGCACGCCCACAACGTCGTGAAGCGGCTGGAGGACCTGGTGTGGGTGGACCGCGACGAGCATCAGCGGATCCGCCTGGGCAAGCCCGCCGACCTGCTGGAGGCGTGGTGCGACAGCTACACGTACCTCGACAACGAGGTCGCCACCTACTTCTCGGCGGAACGGGTGACCCGGCGGCTGATGGCCGAGATCGTGCGGGCCGCCGAGGGCGACGGGCGCCGGTACGCCTTCACGATGCACGCCGGCGCCGCGCTCGTGGCGCCCCACGTCAGGATGCCGGCGATCCACTGCTACCTCGACGGCGATCCCGCGCCGGTGGCCACGGCGCTCGGGCTCCGGCCCGCCGAGGGCGACGGGAACGTCCACCTGCTCTCGCCCTACGACCAGGGGGTCTTCTACGGCCTCCTCGAGAAGGGCGGCTTCAAGGTGGCGTCGCTCCCGCAGATGTACGCGGATCTCTTCCACTACGAGCGCCGCGGCCGCGAGCAGGCGGAGCACCTGCGTCGCGAGGCGATGGGGTACTGAGGCAGCCGACGGGAGGAGGTGACGACCAACCATGAAGAAGAAGGCCAGCCGGAAGAAGGCGGCGAAGAAGAAGGGGCGCAAGTAGGACGAGACGGTGGTCGACTACGGTGGTCCGGGAGGGAGGTGACGCCGACAATGGCCAAGAAGAAGGCCGCGAAGAAGGCCAAGAAGAAGAAGTAGGGCTGATGCAGGGACATCGGTGGGGGGTGGCGGCCTCCCACCGGGCACTCATACATCCGAACGGGTGCCAGGCACAGCCGGCCGTGCCTGGCACCAGCAGCGCTTCAGACGCTCTTGGTGACCTTGCCCGCCTTCACGCAGCGGGTGCAGACGCGCAGGCGCTTGGTCGTGCCCTGCACCACGGTGCGGACCGAGACCAGGTTCGGAAGCCACCGCCGCCGCGTCAGGTTGTGCGCGTGGCTGATGCGGTTTCCGACCGCGGGACCCTTCCCGCAGATGTCACAACGCTGGGCCATGAACACGCTCCTCTCGATGTTGCTCCGGGCAGGCACCTCTTATAGCATAGCCGCTTGAACGAGGCAAACTGAGTGGCCCGATCCGGTCCGCCTGCGGCATCGCCGGCCCCCGAAGGTCTCCTCACCCCGCTGCAGTTCCTGAAAGGCGTCGGGCCCCAGCGTGCCCGGCAGCTCCAGCGGCTGGGGCTCGAGACCGTCGAGGACGCGCTCTACTTCATCCCGTTCCGCCACGAGGACCGCACCCGCCTGACAGCGCTCTCCGCGCTCGAGCCGGGGAAGACGCAGTCGTGCGCCGGCACCGTCGTCGGCATCAGCCCGCCGCCGCGCGGGCGCCAGCGCCTGCCCTTCTCGGTGATGCTCCGCGACGCCACCGGCTACGCCACCGCGAGCTGGTTCAACGCGCCCTATCTCGAGCGCGTGTTCGCCCGGGGGCAGCGCGTCGTGCTCCACGGCAAGGTCGTGCGCTACCGGGGCGCGATCCAGATCCAGCATCCCGACTACGAGATCGTCGAGGCGGGCGAGGACGAGCGCATCCACTCGGGCCGGCTGGTGCCCATCTATCACCAGACCGAGGGCGTCGGCCAGCGCGCGCTGCGCGCGCTGATGTGGCGCGTCGTCGAGGCCCATGCGGGCGACGTGGCGGACCCACTGCCCGAGGCCGTCCGCGCGCGCCGCCAGCTCCCCGGGCTCGCCGACTCCCTCCGGAACGCGCACTTTCCCCCGGCCGAGGAGGCGCTGCGGACGGCCCGGCGCCGTCTCGCCTACGACGACTTCCTGGTGCTCCAGCTCGGTCTCGGCATCCTGCGCGCCCGCACCAGCCGTGCGCGCGGCATCGCCATGAAGCCGCGCGGCGAGCTGGCGCGGCGGCTGCGGGCGGCGCTGCCCTTCGCGCTCACCGCGGCCCAGGACCGCGTGTGGAGCGAGATCCGGACGGACATGGCCGCGCCCTCCCCGATGCACCGGCTGCTGCAGGGGGACGTGGGTTCGGGCAAGACCGTGGTGGCCGCCCTCGCGGTGGCGACGGCGGTCGAGGCGGGCTACCAGGCCGCGGTCATGGCGCCCACCGAGATCCTCGCCGAGCAGCACTTCATGACGTTCCAGCAGCTGCTGGCGCCGCTCGGCCTCCCCATCGCGCTCCTCACCTCCGCCGTGAAGGGCCGGGAGCGGGCGGGGCGGCTCAAGGCCGCCGCCGAGGGGGAGCTGGCGTGCGTCGTGGGCACGCACGCCCTCGTGCAGGAAGGCGTGGAGTTCCGCCGGCTCGGGCTGGCCGTGGTCGACGAGCAGCACCGCTTCGGCGTCGAGCAGCGCGCGCGCCTGCGGGCCAAGGGCGAGCATCCCGACCTCCTCGTGATGACGGCGACGCCGATCCCCCGCACCCTCGCGCTCACGCTCTACGGCGACCTCGACGTCTCCGTGCTCGACGAGCTGCCGCCGGGACGCCGTCCGGTGGTGACGGTCGCGCGGACCGAGGGCAAGCGGCCGCAGATCTACGAGTTCCTGCGCGAGCAGGTGACCGCGGGCCGGCAGGTGTACGTGATCTACCCGCTGGTGGAGGAGTCGGCCGCGCTCGACCTCAAGGCGGCGACCGAGATGGCCGAGCACCTCCGGAAGGACGTCTTCCCCGACCTGGCCGTCGGCCTCCTGCACGGCCGCATGAGCTTCGGCGAGAAGGACGAGGTCATGCGGCGCTTCAAGGCCGGCGAGATCCACGTCCTCGTTTCCACCACGGTCATCGAGGTCGGCATCGACGTGCCCAACGCCTCGGTCGTGCTGATCGAGCACGCGGAGCGCTTCGGCCTCTCCCAGCTCCACCAGCTCCGGGGGCGCGTCGGGCGCGGGCCGTGGAAGTCTTACTGCATCCTGCTCACGGGCGAGAGCCCCGGCGAGGAGGCGCGCGAGCGCATCGCCGCCATGACCGAGACCACGGACGGCTTCAAGATCGCGGAGGCCGACCTGCGCCTGCGCGGCCCCGGCGAGTTCTTCGGCACGCGCCAGTCGGGGCTGCCCCAGTTCCGCGTCGCCGACCTGCTGCGCGACGCGCCGATCCTCGAGCCGGCGCGGCAGGACGCGCTCGGAATCATCGCGGCCGACCCGGAGCTCCGCGCGCCCGAGCACCGGGGCCTGCGTCACGCGCTGCTGTCACGCTGGCGGGGCAAGCTCGACCTGGCCTCGGTGGGATAAATGGCCAGGGCGCAGAAGGGCCGCACATGGCCGGAGGCCACCGGGGGAGTGCGGGGGCCATGTCTGGGCCCCCGCAGACGAAGCGGGACAGTTCTGTGGCCGGGCGCGGAGTCTGGCATGGTGCGGGGGCCATGTCGGGGCCCCCGCAGACGAAGGGGGACAGTTCTGTGGCCGCGCGCGAGGTCTGGCATGGTGCGGGGGCCATTTCTGGGCCCCCGCAGACGAAGATGGGCGAGCCCGTTGGCGCCATGCGCGTGATTGCCGGCGAGTTCAAGGGGCGGAGGCTGGTGACGCCGCGCGGGCACGTCACGCGGCCCACGGCCGACGACCCCCAGGCCGTGCGGGCGATCGAGACCAACGTCCGGGCCCTCGGCGTCGGCCCGCGGGCTCGCATCGTCCGCGAGGACGTCGGGCGCGCCCTCGACGCGCTCGCCGCCGCCGGCCAGCGCTTCACGATCATCTTCCTCGACCCGCCCTACGACGAGCCGGCCGATCCGGTCCTCGGCCGGATCGCGTGCGCGGGCCTCCTCGAGCCCGACGGGATCGTGATCGCGCAGCACCTGACCAAGCGTCCGCCGGGCGCGGCGTTCGGGCCGCTCGGCGCCAACCGGACGCGGAGATTCGGGGAGACGACCTTGACTTTCTTTCGGGCGCAAGGGTAGCATCGGCCACGTTTTTCGGCCGTTTACCCGACAAGGAGGACACGGTGGCCACGCGCGCGGTCTATCCCGGGATGTTCGACCCGGTGCACAACGGCCACGTCGACCTCATCGAGCGCAGCCGGCGGATCTTCGACGAGCTGATCGTGGCCGTCGTGGCCAACCCGGCGAAGGAGCCGCTGTTCCCCGTGCGCGAGCGCCTCGAGATGATCGACGAGGCCACCACCGGGCTGACGAACCTCCGCATCATCTCCTTCGACGGCCTCCTGATCGACCTGGTGGCGCGCGAGCGCGCGGACTGCATCGTGCGCGGCATCCGCGCGGTGTCGGACTTCGAGTACGAGTTCCAGATGGCCCTGATGAACCGCAAGCTCCGCGACAGCGTGGAGACGGTGTTCCTCATGCCCCACGAGAAGTACACGTACATCTCCTCCCGGCTCATCAAGGAGGTGTCGAGCTTCGGCACCTCGGTGGCCGGCCTGGTGCCGCCCCTCGTCGAGAAGCGGCTCGCCGAGAAGAACCCCCGCAAGTAAGCGCCCGAGGTGTGACGGATGAAGATCGAAGGCTCCCACGAGATCCCCGCGCCGCGCCAGCAGGTGTGGGACGCGTTCCTCGATCCCGAGCGGCTGCGGCAGGCCCTCCCCGGCTGCGAGAAGCTCGAGGCCCTCGGCCCCGACGAGTACAAGGCCACGATGAAGGTGGGCGTGGCCGCGGTGAAGGGGACCTTCGAGGGGAAGGTCAGGCTCTCCGACAAGCAGCCGCCGACCAGCTACCGGATGGCGGTCGAGGGAAGCGGCGGGCCGGGCTTCATCCGCGGTGACGCCGTGATGACCCTCGCGGACGCGGCCGGCGGCGGGACCACGATCTCCTACAGCGCCGACGTGCAGGTGGGCGGGCTGATCGCCGGCGTGGGCCAGCGAATGCTCGGGGGCGTCACCCGCATGATGGCCGATCAGTTCTTCAACCGGATGACGGAGATCCTCGCGCAGTAAGGGAGGTGGCCCAGATCGGCGCCGGCGTCATCGGAGCCAGCCTCTTCGCGGCGCTCTATCTCCTCGTCACCGCCCAGCAGTTCACCCGCTACGCCAACCCGGCTGGCATGTCCCTCACCATGGCCGGCATCGTCCCGCGCGAGGCGGTGGCGATCCTCGTCCGCGCGCTCTGGCCGGAGCTGCTCACCACCAACGTGGTCCTCTTCCTGTTCAACGCGGCGGCCGGGTTCGCCCTCGGCGCGCTCGCGGGCCGCTTCTGGCAGGCCGCGTTCCGCCGCGCCGGGCGGCGGCTGCCCCGGCCCGCCGAGTGGGGGCTCACGGCGCTGTCGCTCCTCACCGTCGCCCTGCTCGCGTTCGCGACCGTGGCCGTGCGCTACCCGTTCCAGTACGACCACCTCCTCAACGCCCAGGGCGGCTGGCCGCGGCGGCTCCAGGCCGCCCTCACCGGCCACGTGCCGCCCGGCGCGCTCGAGGCCGCGATGTGGGCGCTGATCGCGCTCCTCGCGCTCCCGACCCTCGCGCGCGTCACGGCCCGGCGCCCCGTCGTCGCCGCCGCCCTGCTGATCCCGACGCTCGGCGCCGCCGTCTGGCACCCCGCGCCCTCGACGGCCGGCGCGAACGCCGGGCCGAACGTCGTCCTGATCCTCCTCGAGTCCGCGCGCAGCGACGTCCTCTCCGTCAACGGGTTCCCCGCGTCCACGACGCCGAATCTCCAGCGCCTCATGACGGACAACGGCGTCACCTTCACGAACGCCTGGGCGCACATCAACGGGACGGTGGCCGGGGTCGTGACCATGATGACCTCGACCTACTCCCACCGCCACGGCATCCGCAGCATGTTCCACAGCGAGGACTTCGCGCGGCCCGGGCTGCCGCGCCTGCCCGAGGTGCTCCGCGCCCACGGCTTCGCCACGCGCGTCGTGGCCGACTGGGACGGCGACACCACCTACTTCAACCCGCTGGTGCTGCCCGGCTTCGACCGCTACGACGTGGCGGAGTTCGGCATGGTCAACTACGTCCGCCAGATCTACAGCCAGCACTTCCTCTTCTACGCGCTGACCGACAACCGGCTCGGGCACTGGGCGTTCTCGACGTTCTACCGCGCGGGCGGCGGCTACGCCCCGGGCGGGAGCGACGACTACTACCGCGCGCGGATCGAGTCGAACCTGGCCGAGCTGGCGGGCACCCGGCGCTTCTTCCTCACGCTCTTCTTCGCCGACCCCCACTTCAACTACCGCTGCCCCTATCCCTACTACCGGCAATTCACCGACCCGGCCTACGAGGGCCCGAGCAAGTACCAGGCGATGTCGAACCCCAAGATCGAGGCGACGGCCGGCCGCGAGCGCGAGGCCCGGCAGATCCGCGGCCTCTACGCCGGCTGCGTGCGGGAGCTCGACGACAACATCGGCTTCGTCGCC
>JACQCN010000219.1 GCA_016201575.1 Candidatus Rokuibacteriota bacterium
GAGGGGGGCTCTGCCCCCCTTCCGGACCTCCCCCTGGGGCGGTGGCGCCGGCGAAGCCGGCGCACGAACGGGTCGGTGTGCGGGTCAAAGGGAGCAGGTGTTCGGAGGAGAGTGGAGGACATATGGCACGAGTGGCGGGAGTGGATCTGCCCCGGGAGAAGCGCGGTGAAGTCGCGCTCACGTACATCTACGGCGTCGGTCGGCCCACGGCCCGGCACGTTCTCGAGCGGGCCAACGTCGATCCCGACAAGCGCGTGAAGGCGTGGTCGGAGGACGAGACCGGGCGCGTCCGCGAGATCCTCGAGCGGGAGGTCAAGGTCGAGGGCGACCTGCGCCGCGAGGTGTCGATGAACGTCAAGCGGCTGATGGACGTCGGCTCCTACCGCGGGATCCGGCACCGGAAGGGGTTGCCCGTGCGCGGGCAGCGCACGCACACGAACGCGCGGACGCGCAAGGGGCCCCGCCGGGGCGTGATGGTGAAGAAGAAGCCGACGGCAGCGGCGCCCGGCGCGCCCAGGAAGGCAGGAGCGTAAGTCATGGCCGAACAGCAACCGGCGGCGGCAAAGGCCCCCCGCAAGAAGGGCGGCAAGAAGCGCGAGCGGCGCGAGGTGCGCACGGGCGTGGCGCACGTGCAGGCGACGTTCAACAACACGATCGTGACCCTGGCGGACAAGGCCGGGAACGTGGTGTCCTGGGCCAGCGCCGGCAGCGTCGGCTTCAAGGGCTCGCGCAAGAGCACCCCGTTCGCCGCCCAGACGGCGGCGGAGATCGCCGCCCGCAAGGCGATCGAGTACGGCCTCAAGCAGGTGGAGGTCTTCGTCAAGGGGCCGGGCGCCGGCCGGGAGGCGGCCATCCGGTCGCTCCAGGCGGTGGGACTGGAGATCAGCGCGATCCACGACGTGACACCGATTCCGCACGACGGCTGCCGGCCGCCGAAGCGGCGCCGCGTGTAGCGGAGCTCGCCGATGGCCCGATATCGTGACGCGAAGTGCCGGCTGTGCCGGCGGGAGGGGATGAAGCTGTTCCTGAAGGGCGCGCGCTGCTTCACGGACAAGTGCGCGATCGAGCGCCGCAACTATCCCCCGGGGCAGCACGGCCTGACCCGCAGCAAGCCCACGCCCTTCGGCGTGCAGCTCCGCGAGAAGCAGAAGGCCAAGCGGATCTACGGCGTGCTGGAGACGCAGTTCCGCCGCTACTTCCACGCGGCCGAGCGGGAGAAGGGGATCACCGGCGAGAATCTCCTGAAGCAGCTCGAGCGGCGCCTGGACAACGTCGTGCACCGGCTGGGGTTCGCGGCCTCGCGGCGCGAGGGCCGCCAGATGGTGGCCCACGGGCAGTTCGAGGTGAACGGGCGCAAGGTGTCGGTGCCCTCGTACCTGGTCAAGGTGGGCGACGTGGTGAAGATCCGGCCGAGCTCGAAGATGGCGGCCCGGATGGACGAGAACCTGAACGCCGGGCGCGGCGCCGTGCCCCAGTGGCTCGACCTGGACGCCGCCGAGCGGAAAGGCACGGTCCGCAGCTTCCCGCTCCGGGAGGACATCCAGGTGCCGGTGAGCGAGCAGCTCATCGTCGAGCTCTACAGCAAGTAACGTGTCGGGCCAGGAAGAGAGACGCGCGCGATGCCGAGGATAGCGTTCCAGAAGCCGAAGAAGATCGAGTGGGAGATTCTCACGGACCGCTACGGCCGTCAGGTCGCCGAGCCGTTCGAGAAGGGGTACGCGCTGACGGTCGGGCACTCGCTCCGGCGGGCGCTCCTCTCGATCATCCCCGGCGCCGCCGTCACCTGGGCCAAGTTCGACGGCGTGGCGAGCGCGGACGACAAGATCCCGGGGGTGAAGGAGAGCACCACCGAGGTCCTGCTGAACCTGAAGAAGCTGGCCATCCAGGTGCCGTCGCTCACGCCGAAGGTCATCCGGATGGAGCTGACGGGCCCGCGGGAGGTGACGGCCGCCGACGTGCCCGAGGTCGACGGGATCGAGGTGCTGAACCCCGAGCTGCGGCTCTTCGCGATCGCCTCGGGACGGGTGGGTCTGGAGATGGGCGTCGGCATCGGCCGCGGCTACGTGGCCGCCGACGCGCACCCGCGGGGAACGGTGCGGCCGGGCGCGATCGCGGTGGACTCGGCCTTCTCGCCGATCCTGCGCGTCGCCTACAACGTGGAGATGTCCCGGCTCGGCAAGATCACCGACTACGAGAAGCTCATCCTCGAGATCTGGACCAACGGCGCCGTCTCCCCCGACGAGGCCCTGGTGCGCGCGGCCGGCCACCTCAAGCAGCACTTCACGCTGCTGGCGCCCGCGGGCGCCCGCGAGGACGAGACCGAGGCCGCGGAGTCGGGCGAGGACTTCCTGCGCGAGGCCCTGGCCAAGCCCCTCGAGGACCTGCCGCTGCCCGCCCGCGCCGTGAACGCGCTGAAGAACGCCGAGATCACCATCGTCGCCGACCTCGCCCAGAAGACCGAGGCGGACCTCGAGCAGGTGAAGAACCTCGGCGACAAGTCCATCGAGGAGATCAAGACCGCGCTGGCGTCGCTCGGGCTGTCGCTGGGCATGCGCATCGACCCGGCCGTCCTCGGAGCCCTGAACCGGGGCGGCGCGCGGTGAGAGCGGGGATGAGGAACACGCGATGAGGCATCGGAAGGCCGGTTACAAGCTCGGACGTGTCACCGCCCACCGCTGGGCGCTGTTCCGGAACCTGCTGGTGGCGCTCTTTCGCCACGAGCGGATCCGGACGACGGAGGCGAAGGCGAAGGCGGTCCTCGGGCTCGCCGACCACATGATCACGCTGGCCAAGCGGGAGAGTCTGCACGCCCGCCGCCAGGTGTCGGCGATGGTCCCGGACCAGGAGGCCGTCCACCGGCTCTTCGACACGATCGCCGCTCGCTTCGGCGACCGCCACGGCGGCTACACCCGGATCATCAAGACGGGCCCCCGCCCCGGCGACGCCGCCCCGATGGTCCTCCTCGAGCTGGTGGACCGCCCGGAGGCGCCGAAGGAGAAGCCCGCGGCCAAGGGCGAGAAGAAGGAGAAGCCCCCGAAGGGCGAGGGCAAGGCCCCCGCCGGGAAGAAGGAGCGCAAGAAGGCCGCGGCGGCCGCCTCCTGACTCGGAGGGGCGCGCGCCCCCCTTCTGACTCATTTTCGACAGTTTGATCCGGGCTCGCCGAAGGCGATGCGAGCAGAATCGTGCGTTTGCCCGACGCGGGACCGGCCGCGAGGCGAAAATGTAGTGGTACACGGTCGGACTGTCCC
>JACQCN010000073.1 GCA_016201575.1 Candidatus Rokuibacteriota bacterium
CCGGCCCCCTCCGAGTCTAGCCGGCATTATTCACGAACGGCGATAGCGCGACCGGGCGGGTGGCGCAGGGTGCGGTCCCCGCGGGGCCGCGCGCAGTGGGCCCCCCTCGTCCCGTCCGCCGCGCGCCGCGCGGCGTTCGGGCGAGTGGGTGACGGAGCCGGACCCGCGGGGACCGCACCCTGCGACAGGACCCGCCCGCCACACGCGACGACCGTTCGTGAATAATGCCGGCTAGAGATACTGGCCGTACCGGATCTTCTCCACGACCCCCCGCACCCGCTTGTGGCTCTCGATGGCCACCACCATGTCGTCGGTGCCGACGGGACTCGCCTCCTCGCCTTCCGCCGCCCGGTGGACCTTGGACTCGAGCGCGCGCCGGACGATCTCGGCGATCTCGGCGCCGCTCATCCCCGCCATCAGCGGCAGGACCTTCCGGTCGTCGAGCGCTCCGAAGAGGGGCCGCCCGGCCTCGCGCTCCGCCCGGCGGCGGAGGATCCCGAAGATCTCCTGCTGGGCCGGCGGGTCTGGCAGCGTGGTCTCGATCAGGTGGTCGAGGCGGCCGGCGGCGATGAGCGAGGGGTCGATGGCATCGGTGCGGCTGGTGGAGGCGAGGACGAGCACGCGGGCCGTCTCGGCGAGGGCGTCGAACTTCTCGCAGATCGCCGCCACCAGCCGGGCGCTGGCCTCGCGGGCCTGGGGCGGCGGCAGCAGGTGCTCGAGGGAGAGCCCGTCGGCCTGGTCGAGGAAGAGGACGGCCTTGCCCTCCGTCACGGCGATGTTGAGGATCTCCTGGAGCAGCTCGCCCGTGTTGGCGCCGAACTTCGACGTGAGGTTCATGAGCTTCAGGTGATAGAAGATCGCGCCCGACGCCGTCGCCAGCGCCCGGGCGAGCATCGACTTCCCGGTGCCGGGCGGCCCGTAGAGGAGCACGCCGCGCGGCGGCGAGGTGCCCCAGCGGCGGTACAGCTCGGGATTGGTCAGCGCGCTGGCGAACCCCTTGAGGGTCGCCTTGGCCGCCTCCAGGCCGCCCACCTCGTCGAAGGAGACGCCGGGCCGGAGCTTGACCTCGACGCGGCCCGTGAGCTCGCCGAACTTCTCGCCGACCTTGGCGAAGACGTCGTCGAGCCGGCGCTGGATCGCCCACTCGTGCTCGGCCGTGTCCGCCACGCGAGCTCAGTCGGAGGGGGCCTCGGCGGCCCCCTCCGAAGCCCCCGGAACCGGCTGGCGCCGGCGGAGCCGGCGCTCGAACAGGTCGCGTCGTTTCGCGTTCGCTCCGACACCCACCACTGAGAGAGCGTGAGGACATGCCTCGCGGGAGCCCGTTGGGGGGTGTCGGGGGGAGCGGCGGTCGCTCCCCCTGACGTTGACTGAGTCCACGCCCGTCCGAACGGACGCGATAGATCGAGAGACCTCCGATTGGGCCGGGTTCGCCGTAACCGATCGCCGGCCTCCGACCCGGGGCATCGGCTCAGATCCGCTCGCGCGGGGCCGCGGCGCCGGGGGTCGTGCTCTTCTCGAACACCCGGTCCTCCACGAGCACGGGCACCTTGGCCCTGATGGCCAGCGCGATCGCGTCCGACGGCCGCGAGTCCAGAATCATCTCGGTCCCGTTGTGCTTGAGGTGCACCACGGCGTAGTAGATGTCGTCGCGCAGGTCGGTGATGACCACGCGCGTGAGCGTGACGTTCAGGCGGCCGAACATCGTCAGGAAGAGGTCGTGGGTGAGCGGCCGCGGCGGCGTGAGCCCCTCCAGTGCGACGGCGATGCTGGTGGCCTCGGCGAACCCGATCGCCATGGAGAAGCGCCGCTTGTCGCGCCGCCCCTGCATGAGCACGAACGGCTGCTGTGTGCGCGGATCGGCCGCCATCCCGACGACCTCCACCTCCTGGGGGCCCTCCACCTTCGGCGCGGGCGTCTCCCCGCGCTCGCGCGCCCCCACGCTGCCGAGGAGAATCAGGACGGAGAGGACCAGCAGGCCGATCCGGGTGACCGTGCTCATGACGACGCTACCTCGCTTCTCACGCGGGCTGGGACCTCTTCCAGTTTACCGCTCAACCCGAACCCGAAGGTGAGGATCAGCGCGAGGATCGTCCACATGGGCCCGTAGCCGAGCCAGTGGGCGACGTACCCGAAGACGAAGGCCCCGAGCGCGTTCCCGGACAGCACCGCCGCGCTGAAGATGCCGATGACGGCGCCCCGGCGGGCCGGGGGCGTGGTGTCGGTCACGAGGGCGGCGAGCCCCGGGTAGAGGAACCCGTGCGCCCCGCCCGCCAGGAAGCCCGCCAGGAACAGGAACGGCACCACCGGGACCGGGGTGCCGGGCCCGATCAGCAGGCCCAGCGCGGCCAGGATCGCCGTCGACATCGCCTGCACCAGCATGGACGGCACGATGACCGCCCGGCGGCCGCGGCTGTCGATGAGCCCGCCGGCGGTGACGCGCACGAGCGCCGCCGCCCCGGCGTAGCCCGTGTAGAAGAGCGACAGCGTGGTCACGCCGAGCGACTCGGCGAAGGTCGGCATGAAGGTGAAGATGGCGCCGGTGCCGAGGCCGAAGAAGAGCGTGATCCCGATGTGGCGCTGGAGCACGTCGCCGGCGCTCAGGCGCAGCGCGGGGAAGCGGCCCGGCGCAGCGTCGATACGGCGGCGCTGCTCGGGGATCCGCCAGACGAGCGCCACCGCCACGCTGCTGAGGGCCGCCGCCAGCAGGAAGAGCCAGGGGAAGCCGAAGTGGCGGACCGTCCACTCGCCGGCGAGCGGCGCGATGGCCGTCGAGCAGAGGCCGGAGACCCCGTAGATGCCCAGCGCCCAGCCCCGCCGCTCCGGGGGCACGAGGTCGATCGCCATCGTGTAGTTCGCCACGAAGAAGGCCGAGAAGCCGAGGCCCTGGAGGAGGCGCAGCAGCGCCAACACCGGCATCGAGGAGGTCACCAGGGCCAGGAGCGCTGTGGCCACCACCGCGGTCGTGCCGAAGCGCATGAATGGCCGGCGGCCGAAGGCGTCGACCCAGGGGCCGAGGACCGGCTGGCAGATGATCCCGGCGAAGCTGTAGAGGCCCATGATCACGCCGATCTCGGCGGTAGTGCCGCCGAGGCCCTGGATGTAGAGCGGGAGGAGCAGGAAGCAGTTCATGCCGGCGAAGAAGAAAAAATTGGTGGCGGTCGCCCGGACGAACAGGGGGTAGTTTAAAATGGCGGGCACGGGAGGACATTATCGCATGGCGACCACCGACGCGGCCGAGCGCGAGTGGGTGCACCTCTGCAGTCGGTGCGGCGAGCGGATGTACGAGAGCCACTGCAAGATCATCTGCCCGCGCTGCGGCTCCTGCAGGGACTGTACGGATCCGTAGCGCCCTCGCGCTTACGCCCGTGAACATCGACTCCCTCCTGTGGCGCGGCCTCGCCCTCGACGACGGCTCC
>JACQCN010000187.1 GCA_016201575.1 Candidatus Rokuibacteriota bacterium
GACGTCGGCGCGCTCCTCGTCCGTGGCGCCGCGCCGGCCGAGCGGGCCGATCGCGGTGATCCAGTCGCCGAAGAACGAGCGCTGGTCCAGGACCTCGATCCCCATCCCGCCGAGCGTGGTGACCACGCCCCGGTAGAGCTCGGTGTCGCTCAGGCCGCCGCCGCCGCGGGCCACGATCGCCTGGCGGGCGGCGTCGCCCGGCGTGCGCAGGAGGTCGCCCGTCCAGAACTTCCCGCAGAAGAGGGCGGCCGACGCCTGCTCGGCCTGCAGGCCGGCGAGGACCGCGCCGATGTCCGCGATGCTGGACCGGATGACGCGATCGACGGCGCCGTCGAGCCCGGGAGTGTCGCCGAACGGGAAGGCCACGACGCGGAACCCGCGCCGCTTCGCCTCGCGGGCCACGCGGGCCGGCAGGATGCCGGCCCCGCACATCAGGCCGAGCGTGCGCTCCACGGACAATCCTGGGGCCAGGTCAGCTCGCCCTGCCCGTCGCGGATCATCCGCTCGATTTCCAGCGCCATCGCGAGCGAGCGCAGATCGTCGCTCTCGGGCAGCTCGACCGTCCCCGTCTCGCGCGCGCGCCGCATCGCGCGGATCAGGTGCAGGACCTCGAGCTTCAGCGGGTTCTCCTTGTGGACGAAGAGGTGCTCGACGAACGAGGACTGACGGTAGCGGATGGACTCGCGGTTCAGCGTGTACTCCTGGGCGGCGCGGCGATGGATGCGGATGTCCTGGTCCGTGTAGTCCAGCACGATGTACGCGTCCGGCTGCGTGATGGCGAGGGTGCGGATCTTCTGCTCGGTGGCCCGGCTGGCCGTGATGTTGGCGATGGTGCCCGACCCGAACTGGATCTGCACGTTGGCCACGTCCGACACGTCCGAGTGCACGGAGCTGCCGAGGGCCACGATGCGCCGGGGCTCGGCGTCCACGAGGCCGAGCACGATGTCGATGTCGTGGATCATCAGGTCCATCACCACCGTGTCCTTCTGGACCCGGGGCACGAAGGGGCCCAGCCGGCGGGACTCGATCAGGATGGGCCGGTCCACGATCCGCCGCAGCTCCTGCACCGCGCCGTTGAAGCGCTCGACGTGGCCGACGTGGAGGACCGCGTTGTGCTCCCGGGCCACCCGGAACAGCTCCCGCGCCTCCTCCAGGGTCGGCGTCATGGGCTTCTCGACGAGGACGCTCACGCCGGCGCCGAGGAGGTCCCTGGCCACCGCGAAGTGGGCGTCCGTGGGTACCGCCACCGAGACCACGTCGACGCGGCCGATCAGGTCGCGGTGATCGGCGAAGGCCAGCGTGTCGTACTGGGTGGCCACCCCCCGCGCGCGGTCGAGGTCCATGTCGACGATCCCGACCAGGTCGACGTCCCACAGCTCGGCGTAGACGAGCGTGTGGTACTGCCCCATGTGGCCGGCTCCCACCACCGCCGCGCGGACCCGCCGATCGGTTCTGGCCATCAGAACACCCGCTCTCCTTCGCCGTCGGGCGCGTCGTCGAGGGCTCCCGCGAGGGCGCGGGGCGGGCCGCAGATGCCGCGCTTCGACGTCTCGATGAACTCCAGCAGCCGGGCGATGTGGGGGCTGGCGGGCAGCTCCTCGCGGATGCGCGCCACCGCCCCGCGCGGGGACAGCCCGGCGCGGTAGAGGATGCGGAAGGCCGCGCGCAGGAGCTGCCGGTCCTCGGCCCCGATCCCGCTCCGGCGGAGGCCGATCACGTTGATGCCCCGCGCGGTGGCCGGCGCGCCGTCGACGGTGGTGTACGGCGGCACGTCCGCGGTGATCTTCGAGCAGCCGCCCACGTAGGCGTAGGCGCCGATGCGGCTGAACGGGTGCACCCCGGTGAGCCCGCCCACCGTCGCGTACTCGTCGATCTCGCAGTGACCGGTGATCCCGGCGTAGTTGATCACGATCACGCCTTCCCCGAGCCGGCAGTCGTGCGCGACGTGGCACATCGACATCAGGAGGCAGCCGGGGCCGATGGTGGTGAAGGCCCCGGCGTGGGTGGCCCGGTGAACGGTCACGTACTCGCGCAGCGTCGCTCCCGCGCCGATCAGCACGCCCGACGGGGTACCGTCCTTGAACTTGAGGTCCTGGGGCAGGGCGCCGACGATCGAGCCGTGGCCGACCTTCGCGCCCTTGCCCACCACCACCCGCCCCTCCAGCACGAAGTGGTGCCCGATCTCGACGCCGTCCTCGAGGACGACCTCCGGCCCGACGATCGAGTAGGCGCCGACACGGACACCAGCGCCCAGCTCGGCCCTGGGGTCGAGGATCGCCGTCGGGTGCGCCCCGTCGGGGGCGCTCACCGGGACGCGCTCTCGCCGGCTCCCTCGCCGGGCCGCTCGAGCGCCGCGAGCCGGCGCTCGAGCTTGCGGACGCGGCGGATCAGCTCGGGGAGACGGGACTCGAGGACCCAGACGCGCTTGGCTTCGGCGGCCGGGCGTGCGGGGTAGCCGAGATAGCGTCCGCCCTCGGGGAGATCGACCACGACGCCGGCGGCGCCGCCGAGGACCACGTCGTCGCCGAGCACGATATGGTCGCCGATGCCCGACTGGCCCCCGACCACGTTGTGGCGGCCGAGTCGGCTCGAGCCGGCGATGCCCGCCTGCGCCGCGATCACCGAGTCCGCGCCCACCTCGACATTGTGGGCGATCTGCACCAAGTTGTCGATCTTGGTGCCGCGGCGGACGAGCGTATCACCCATCGTCGACCGGTCTATCGTCGTGTTGGCCCCGATCTCCACGTCGTCCTCGATCACCACGCTGCCGATCTGGGGGATCTTCAGCCAGCCGCCGCCGTGGGGCACGAACCCGAAGCCGTCGGCGCCGAGCACGGCGCCCGCGTGGACGATCACCCGCCGGCCCAGGCGGACCCGCTCCAGCACGACCGCGTGCGGATGGAGCGTCGAGTCCTCGCCGATCTCCGCGGCGTGCCCCACGTAGGCGAAGGGCATGACACGCGCGCGCGCGCGGACGATCGCGCCTTCCTCGATCACGGCGTAGGCGCCGACGCTGGCGGCCGGATCGACGAAGGCGCCGTTGGCGATCACGGCGGCGGGGTGGATGCCGGCCGGGGCGGGCCGCGCCTCCTCGAAGAGCCGCAGCAGCGCCACCAGGGCCAGGCGGGGCGCGGCCACCCGGAGCACCGTGGCCGGGAGCCCGTGCGCCTCGGGGCCGGCGAGGAACGCCCCCGCCCGGGAGGACCGGGCGGCCGCGAGATAGCGCCCGTCGGTCAGGAAGGAGACGTGCTCGGGACCGGCGTGCTCGAGAGGCGCGACCCCGCTGACGACGACGTCGGGATCACCCTCGAGGCCGGCGCCCAGCGCCTCTGCGAGCGCCCGGAGAGTGAACCGTGCCCCGTCGCCCATCGTCGCCTACTTCTTTCCCTTCGCCGCTTCCTGGTCGTAGGCCTTGATGATCTCCTCGGTGACGTCGGCGTCGGGGGAGGCGAACACCACCGCCGACCCGCGCTTCTCGACGATCAGGTAGTACTTCTTGTCCTTGCCGATCCGCTCGATGACGCCGGAGACGTCCTGCAGCACCTTCTGGAGGAGCTCGCGCTCCTTCTTCTCCAGCTCCTTCTGGAAGTCGTCCACCATCCGGGTGGCGTCGCGCCGCTTGCGGTCGAAGACGTCCTGCTTCTGCGACCGCGCGTCGGCCGTCATGAGGGGTCCCTTCTTCTCCAGCTCGTCC
>JACQCN010000188.1 GCA_016201575.1 Candidatus Rokuibacteriota bacterium
GAAGAACAGCCAGGGCGAGCGGTTCATGTTCCGCTACATCCCCGAGTTCTTCAAGGCCGAGACCGCCGACAACGAGGCCGAGGCCGACCGCTGGTACACGGACAAGACCGCCCGCCGCACGCCGGACCTCCTGCCGCGCGACGAGGTGGCCCGCGCGATCAACGCCGAGGTCAAGGCCGGGCGGGGGAGCCCCCACGGCGGCGTCCTCCTCGACATCTGCACGCGGCGGCCGGCGGACTATATCAAGAAGCGGCTGCCGTCGATGTACCACCAGTTCAAGGAGCTGGCCGACGTCGACATCACGAAGGAGCCGATGGAGGTCGGGCCGACCTGCCACTACGCGATGGGCGGGGTGCGGGTGGAGGCCGACACCACCCAGTCGACGGTGAAGGGGCTCTTCGCGGCGGGCGAGGTCGCGGGGGGCATGCACGGCTCGAACCGCCTCGGCGGCAACTCGCTCTCCGACCTGGTGGTCTTCGGCCGCCGCGCCGGGCTCCACGCCGCGCTCCACGCGAAGGACTTCGGCGGCGTGCTCCGCGTCGAGTCGGGCCAGGTCGAGGCCCTCGCCCGCGAGCTGCTCGAGCCCTTCACGCGGCCGGGGGGCGAGAACCCCTACGCGATCCAGCACGAGCTGCAGCAGACGATGCAGGCGCTGGTCGGCATCATCCGCACCGAGGCGGAGCTGCGGGGGGCGCTCGAGAAGATCGAGCTCTTCAAGGACCGCGCGCGGAAGGTGCGGGTGGAGGGCGGCCGCGCCTACAACCCGGGCTGGCACACCGCGCTCGACCTCCGCTCGCTCCTGACGGTGGCCGAGTGCAGCACGCTGGCCGCGCTCGCGCGCAAGGAGAGCCGCGGCGGCCACACCCGCGAGGATCACCCGAAGGCCGACCCCGAGTGGGGCAAGGTCAACGTGGTGCTCCGGCAGAAGGACGGCGCCGTCACGATCTCCCGCGAGCCGCTGCCCGAGATGCCGGCCGAGCTCCGGAAGCTCCTCGAGGAGACGACGTGATGCCCACGTTCACGATGCGGCTGTTCCGGGGCGACCCCCGGGGCGGGGAGTTCAAGGAGTACCGCGTGGAGGCGGAGCCGGGCATGGTGGTGCTCGACGTCATCCACCGCCTCCAGGCCACCCAGGCCACGGACCTCGCGGTGCGCTGGAACTGCAAGGCGGGGAAGTGCGGCTCCTGCAGCGCCGAGATCAACGGCAAGCCCCGGCTCATGTGCATGACGCGCATGAACCTCTTCGCCGAGAGCGAGGCGATCACGGTGGCGCCCATGCGCACCTTCCCGCTGATCCGCGACCTCGTGACCGACGTCGCCTATAACTACGAGAAGGCCCGGACCATCCCACCCCTCCGCCTCAAGCCGCCGGAGGCCGACGGGACGTACCGGATGATGCAGGAGGACATCGATCGCATCCAGGAGTTCCACAAGTGCATCGAGTGCTTCCTCTGCCAGGACGTGTGCCACGTCATCCGCGACCACGACAAGAAGAAGCTGTTCGCGGGGCCGCGCTTCTTCATCAAGATCGCGGGCCTGGAGATGCACCCGCTCGACACGCGCCACCGGACGGAGTTCGTGAAGCAGGCGGCGGGCGTGGGGCTCTGCAACATCACCAAGTGCTGCACGGAGGTCTGCCCGGAGCAGATCCACATCACCGACAACGGCATCATCCCGCTGAAGGAGCGGATGGCCGATCAGTTCTTCGACCCGGTGGTCTGGCTCCTGCGCAAGCTCGGCGGCGGGCGCCAAGAGCCCGCCTGATGAAAATCCACGAGTACCAGGCCAAGGCGCTGCTGCGCGAGTTCGGGGTGGCGGTGCCGAAGGGCGAGGTGGCCGACACGCCCGCGCAGGCCCGCGCGATCGCCGAGCGTCTCGGCGGCAAGGTCGTGGTGAAGGCCCAGGTGCACGCGGGCGGCCGCGGCAAGGCCGGCGGCATCAAGCTCGCGGACGATCCCGCGGGCGCGGAGACGGCGGCCGGGCAGATCCTGGGCATGCGGCTCAAGACGCCGCAGACGCCGCCCGAGGGCATCGAGGTGCGCCGCGTGCTCGTGGAGGAAGCCTCGCCCATCGCCCGCGAGCTGTACCTCTCCGTCCTGCTCGACCGCGTCCGCTCCACCCACGTCGTGATGGCGAGCCAGGCCGGCGGCATGGAGATCGAGGAGGTCGCGGCGCGCGCGCCCGAGAAGATCCTGCGCGAGTGGACGCACCCCGCGCTCGGCCTGCAGCCCTTCCAGGCCCGCACCCTCGCCTTCGGCCTCGGCCTGGCGGGCGACCAGCTCAAGTCCGGTGTCGCGCTGATCCAGAGCCTCTTCCGCGGCTACCTGGCGAAGGACTGCTCGCTGGCCGAGATCAACCCCCTCGTCGTCACCGCGGACGGCCGGGTGATGGCGCTGGACGCCAAGCTCAACGTCGACGACAGCGCGCTCTTCCGGCACCCCGCGATCGTGGCCCTCCGCGACGTGAACGAGGAGGACCCGCTCGACGTGGAGGCCAGCCGCTACAATCTAAACTACATCAAGCTCGACGGGAACGTCGGCTGCATGGTCAACGGCGCCGGCCTGGCCATGGCCACCATGGACATCATCAAGCTGGCGGGCGGCGAGCCCGCGAACTTCCTCGACGTCGGAGGCGGCGCCTCCCCCGAGCAGATCGAGAACGCCTTCCGCATCCTCTCCTCGGATCCGAGCGTGAAGGCCGTCTTCATCAACGTCTTCGGGGGCATCCTCCGCTGCGACCGGCTGGCCGAGGGCGTGATCGCCGCCGTGAAGAAGCTCGGGCTGAAGATGCCGGTGGTGGTCCGGATGGAAGGCACCAACGTGGAGCAGGGCAAGAAGATGCTCGCGGAGTCGGGCCTGAAGCTGGCGACGGCCGACGACATGGCCGACGGCGCCCGGAAAGCCGTGGCGCTGGCGGGACGCGGATGACGGTTCCCGCCCGGCATCGAGCGCCGGCTCCGCCGGCGCCATCCTCCGGGGGGAGGTTCGGAAGGGGGGCGGAGCCCCCCTCCGAGCACGCGGAGCCCCCCTCCGACCTATGAGCATTCTGGTCGACAAGCGCACGCGCGTCGTCGTCCAGGGGATCACCGGGCGGGAAGGGGCCTTTCACGCCGCGCGGTGCAAGGAGTACGGCACCAACGTCGTGGGCGGGGTGACGCCGGGCAA
>JACQCN010000189.1 GCA_016201575.1 Candidatus Rokuibacteriota bacterium
CGCCGGCTTTGCCGGCGCAAACTCGGTTCCGGGGGAGGCCTCGGAGAAGGCCGTCGAGGCTCCCTCCGATTCCTGGGCGCCGGTGGGAACGCGGTGCTCGCGGTCGTGCCCCTCGAGCTTCACGAGCTTGTTGTAGACGCCGATGATGAGTGCGGCGAAAGAGTCAGGCTCGTCACAGGCTCATCAAAGGCGGTCATTACCGATGAAGCCGGCAACGAGAGCGGTATCGCTCCTCGTGATCCTTCTCGTGGTGGCGGCCGGCTGCCGGTCCATGACGGGCCGGTCGACCGGTCAGTACGTGGACGACAAGAAGATCACGGCCGAGGTCAAGACGGAGCTCGCGGCCGAGAAGCTCGGGGCCCTGGATACCAACCAGGGCACGGTGTACCTGACCGGCACAGGCCGAGGACGAGGTCGACGGCGGGTCGAGGAGTACTGGGACGAGCAGCTCGGCCGGTGAGCCGCGCGACGCCGACCGACGCCGGGCGCGATCAGACCTCGTCGGGCCGCGACGTCGCGTCGCGCAGGATCAGGCTGAGCGGGACCTCCACGAGGTTCTCCAGCCCGATCCCGGCCTTGCCGATGTGCCGCACCTCCGCGAAGCAGGCGAACCGGTCGCCCCGCTCCGGCATCACCTCCACCCGATAGCGCTCGCCGACCTTCAGTCCCTCCGGCGGCGGCGCGTCGAGCACGATACGCAGGCCCTTGACGCTCGCGTCCACGGTCTGGCCGCGGAGCATGACATGCTCGTTGAGCCAGAGGCGGACCGGCCAGGCAACCGCATAGCGGAAGAACCGGCGGCGCTCGCGCATCTCGTCCCTGACCAGCAGGCTAGACCGCTCCACCGGTCGGGCGGAAGAGAAATCCTACGCGAGGCCGGCCGTCGACTCTGTGCATGTGAACCAACCGCGCCCCGTGGCGCTGCGCGTTCGAGCGCCGGCTTTGCCGGCGCAACCGTCGAGGCCCCCTCCGACGTAAACTCAGTGATCGGCGGGCTTCCCCCAGTTGGCTCCGTTCTTGGCCAACGTCTCCAGGTAGGCCCCGATCTGGTAGATCGTCTCGTCGGTCAGCACGCCGCCCCAGGCCGGCATCTTCATCGCGCGACCCGTCTCCCTGCCGGCCTTGACCGTCTCGACGAACTTCTTGAGTCCCTTGTTGAACACCCGCAGGTCGGCCCCCTGGCCCCGGTCGCCCGCGCCATCGGCTCGCCCCCCGTGGCAGACGCCGCAGACGTTCCGGTACCAAACGCGACCTTCCCCGATCGCCGTCCGGTCCCTTGACAGCGGGTTCTTGTCCGGTGGCTCGGACTCGGCGCGGGCAACCCCTCCGACGGAAGGCGCCAGGACCAGACTCAGCAGAACGGCCAGGATAACCGCACGGTCGGACTCATCTCCTGCTCCCCCCGGTTGTCCCGATGTTGGCGCGCGCACAGGGAGCACTTGTGCGCGCCCGCTCCGCCCTCGACGAGCGAGCGTCGAACCGGCGCCTACTGCGTGAACCCGACGACGAAGCTGCCGAACTTGAGTAGCGAGACTCTGTGACAGGCTGCCGCGCATTGTCAACCGTCTTGTCGGTACGACGAGGAACCGTCGAGAGGTGGTACGCCCGGCAGGGATCGAACCTGCGACCTTCGGATTCGAAGTCCGACGCTCTATCCGACTGAGCTACGGGCGCCCGGGCCCTTACGTTACACCGCCCCGCGCGGACAGTGAAGCGCGCGGATGCGCACGAGATCGCCGGCCGAACGAGTCAGTCGCGCGCGGGAAGAAATGGGGTGAGCGAAGGGAATCGAACCCTCAACCCCTGGAGCCACAGTCCAGTGCTCTGACCAATTGAGCTACGCTCACCACGTCGGCCGGGGGCCGGGGGAACCGGAAATCGATGCTACCGTAGCTTCCCGGGCGGCGCAATCGCGTTGCGCATCGCCTCCAGCCCTTCCCGCGCCGACCGCAGCGGCGTCGCGAGCGCGCGGCCGGCGCGCTCCACCGCGAGACCGCCGCGCAGGGGCCGCGGCGCCCGCTGCCCCAGGCTCTCGGTGGAGACGGGAACGATGCCGGCGGCGTCGAGCCCGAACACCGAGGCGGCCAGGCGCGCGAAGGCGTACCGGTCCATCACCGAGGTCCCGGCCAGGTGCCAGACGCCCGTGAGCCCCCGCTCGGCCAGCTCGACGCTGGCGGCCGCGAGATCCGCGTTGTAGGTCGGGCTCGAGACCTGGTCGACCGGCACGCGCACCGACTCCCCGGCGCGGCAGCGCCGCAGCAGCTGGTAGACGAAGTTCTTCTCCTGCCGCTCGGGCCCGTACACGACGGTGGTCCGCGCGATCGCGCAGCGGGGCGCCGCCTCCCGCACCGCCTGCTCGGCCTCCCATTTCGTCCGCCCGTACACCGAAAGCGGCTTCGGAGGGTCGTCCTCGGCGTAGGGGCCCGCGGTCCCATCGAAGACGTACTCCGTGGAGTAGAAGACGAAGCCGGCGCCGATCCGGACCGCGATCCGCGCCGCCGCCGCCGGCGCGTCGCGATTCAGCCGCTCGGCCGCGCGCGGATGGTCCTCGCAGTAGTCGACGTTGGTGAGGGCCGCCGCGCAGAAGATCCAGTCGGGTCGGGTCTCGACGATCAGCCGCTCGGCGGCCGCCGCATCGGTGAAGTCTAGGGGCACGGTGCCCGGCGCGGGGACGCGCCCATGGGTGCCGACGACGGCGTGACCGCCACCGGCCAGCGCCTCGCAGAGGGCGCCGCCCACCTGCCCGGAGGCGCCGATCACCAGAGCCCGCATCCCGGAATTTCTCCTCGATCGGCGCGAGAGGCGGCGCTACTCCGGCAGCGCGATCTCCGCCTGGCGGCGCGGCACCTCCCGCTCGATCCGCATCCACACGGCCAGAGGGTCGAAGGCCGCGTGGTTCTGGGCCGCGCACCCCTGCAGCTTCTCGACGAGGCGGCGCCCCTCCTGGACGCGCCGCCGCGGCGCTTTGGCCTCGCGGCGGAGGTCGTCGTCCTTGACGCTCTTGGCCTCGACCCATGCCTGCTCGACGTGCGCCATCAGCAGGACCACGTCGTCGACCTTCGCCTCCTGGAACTGCTTCCACCCCGCACGGCTCGTGAAGGTGGGGCAGGGCGCGGTGAGCACGGTGCCGAGCCGTCCGGCCACGGCCTCCACCTCGTGCAGGTGATGGTCGACGCGCGCGCGGGCCTCGGAGACCGACCGCGAAGCGGGGGCCGCCTGCGTGGCCTGCGCGCCGAGCACGAGGGCGGCGACGAGCAGCGCGAGACGACCGGAGCGCATCACGCCTAGTATATACTCACGCTGCATGAGACGTGTGGCCTTGGTCGCCTTGATCGTGGCTGTCGGGATCGCGGCGGAGGCCGCCGACACCTATTTCCGCATCACCTACAGCATCGACCGCAGCGGCCCCCGCGAGATCCGCCTGATCGGCCGCATCTTCAACGAGTCGTCGCTCGACGCGTCGAACGTGCGCCTGCGGGTGCAGGCCCTCGACGCCATGGGCAACGTCGTGAGCGAGCCGTCCGCGTTCGTGGACCGCATCATTCGCGCGCGCAGCGAGGGGTACTGGGAGGCGAGCGTGCCCCCCGACCCGCGCATCAGCGGCTATCGCGTCACCGTGGCGGGGTACCGCTTCCAGGTCCACGGTCCCTGATCGGCTGATCAGCCCCGTCGGGGATTTCCGGATACCGGCGTCCGGTCTTCCCCCGATTTACCGGCCGGTGTTCCCCCCGTAACGTCAGCCCGCCCGCGGCTGATCGGCTCGCACGCTCCCCCGGCGCCGCCCGGGCGGACGGTTCGGCCGCACGCTATCATCGCCGGGTCACGGGAGGCACCATGCCGCTTCGCATCGTGTTGGCCGACGATCACCAGATTGTCCGACAGGGTCTGAAGTCCCTGCTGGTGCGCGAAGGGATCGAGGCCGGCGGCGAGGCGTCGGACGGGCACGAGGCGCTTCGTCTGGTCGAGACCCTCCGACCCGACGTCGCGGTGCTCGACATCGCCATGCTGCTGCTCAACGGCATCGACACCGCGCGCGCCTTGCCGCAGGTCTCGCCGCGCACGAAGGCGATCCTGCTCACGATGCACAAGGAAGACCAGTACGTGCTCGACGCGCTCCGCGCGGGGATCAAGGGGTTCGTGCTCAAGACCCAGGCCACCTCCGACCTGGTCGCCGAGCTGGACATCGGAGCGGGGCCGGCCGAGCTGGCCGCCTCGGGGCGGCTACTGCTGCTGCGCCTTCATCTTGATGTCCTCCTCCAGCGTCTTGATCCGGCCCTGGATGACCTTGATCTCCTGGAGGATGCGACCCATCCGGTAGAGCTCTTCGTCCGTCTTCGGCTCCCGCTGGGCGAGGGTGTGGAGCTCCCCGCGCAGCGCGACGATCTTCTCCTTCTCGGACTCGATGTAGATCTCCGTCATGCTCTGCGCGCGAACCGGACTGGCGATCGCGAGAACGAGGAGCGCGACGAACGCCACCGCGCCGCTGGCGAATGCGGTCCAGCCCATCGTCGGGATCCACAGCGACAGGGGCGCGGCGATGAGGAGCGCGATGCCCGAGACCGTGGCGAGCCCGCGGCCGTACGGGCGCTCGCGAGACGCAGGCCGAGCGCCGCGCCTCCGGCCGCCAGCCAGATCCCGAGGTATGGCGCGACGAAGGCCGCGACCCGGACCGCCCGTGCAGGACGCGGGAGAGCACTGCTGAGAGCGACGAAGGCGACCACCATCGGCAGGATGGTCGGGAGCATCATGCCTCCGACCATCAGCGACCAGGTGACGAAGAACCCGGCTGGGTCGAGACCCATGGCGTCTGAAGCCATCCCGCGTTCAGAGAGCGCGAGCCAGCTCGCCCCGCCGACGGCTACGAGTGCGATCGTGACGCCGGCGCGCTGCGCCTGGCTTGCTCGCAAGTCCGTCGG
>JACQCN010000220.1 GCA_016201575.1 Candidatus Rokuibacteriota bacterium
GGCGCCGGCGGGCAGGTCGTTCACGCGGCGCTTGTCGCCGCGGGCCACCGTCTTCGGGTCGAAGAGCAGCAGGTCCGCCCAGGCGCCGGGCACGAGCCGGCCGCGGTCCTTGATGCGATAGGCGGCGGCCACGTCGCTCGTCACGCGCTTGACCGCCTCCTCGAGCGTCAGGTCGCCGCGCTCGCGCACCCAGTGGCCGAGGAGGTGGAGGCCGAAGCCCGCGTCGCAGAGGAACGACAGGTGCGCGCCGGCGTCCGAGAGCGCGACGGCGGCGTGCGGGTGGCGGAGAAGCCGCGTGACCTCGTCCTCGTCGGTGTTGAAGAGCCGGCAGTCGAACATGGCGTCCAGCTCGCCGTCGAGGCCGAAGTCGAGGAAGACGTCGAAGGGCTCGCGCCCCGACTCGCGGGCGAGCTGCTCGATCGTCCGGCCCACGAGGCCGCGGTGCTCGGGGCGCGTCACCTCCATGATGGAGAGATGCGGCCACGTCTTGTCGCTGAACCGGTTCGGCACGCCGGGGATGCCCGCCTCCTCCGTGAGCTTCTGGCGGAACGACGGGTCGGCGAGCACCTGGCGATACTGCGCCTCGCCGGCCGCCTCGATGGCCGGGCGCCAGGCGAAGAAGGCCTCGAGCGGGTAGGGGTGGCGCAGCGTGAACTCCATGCCGAGCGGGAAGCAGCCCACCTGCGCCCACAGCTCCCGCCCGCGCGCCCGCGCCGCCTCGATCTCGCCGAGCTCGCGGAAGACGCGCGTGGGGTCGCCGGGGTCCACGAACATCGCGGCGATCATCACGGGCCGGCCGCTGGCGGCGGCGATCTCCTCCAGCCAGGGGACGCTCGTGGTCATGCCTTTGGTGATCATGAACACGCCGCGTCCCACCTCGCCGAGCGCGCCCGCCAGCGCCCGCATCTCCCGGTCGTCGGCCAGGCGCGAAGGCATGGGGATCCCGTTCTCGCCGTTGTGCTGCTCCGCCGTCGACGTCGCGAAGCCGATCGCTCCCGCGCGCAGGGCCTCGACCACGAGGCGGCGCATCTCGGCGATCTCGGCGTCGGTGGCCACGCGCCGCGTGGCGTCCGCGCCGAGCACGTAGGTGCGCACCGAGGAGTGGCCGGCGAAGGAGGCCACGTTCGGCACGACCCCGCGGCGCTCCATCGCGCGGAGGAAGTCGGGATAGCTCTCGAAGTCCCAGTTGACGCCGGCCCGCAAGGCCTCCAGCGACATGCCTTCCACGTGGGTCAGGTTGCGCAGGGTGAGGTCGCGGTCGCCCGGCCGGCACGGCGCGATCGTGAAGCCGCAGTTGCCGATCACCACCGTGGTGACGCCGAGCGCCGTCGACGGCGTGGCGAAGGGATCCCAGGTGAGCTGGGCGTCGTAGTGCGTGTGGATGTCCACGATGCCGGGGGCGAGGACGAGCCCCTGCGCGTCCACGCGCTCGCGCGCCGCGCCGAGGTCCCGGCCCACCGCGGCGAGGCGTCCATCCTTGACGGCGACGCCGCCTTCGCGGGCGGGGCCGCCGAGGCCATCGACGACGAGGGCGTTGTCGATCACGAGGTCGTGCACGGTCGCTCCTCCTGGATGCGCGCGCACCCGCGATCGCCGACCACGGGCCGCTTCATCTCGAAGATGTCGTGGACGTGAGTGTAGAGGGTTCCGGCCAGGCGGCCAACCGGGTGCTTTGAAGTCTTGTGAACTTCAATGTGGCCTATTTCCCACGCGGCCTGCTGTCAGGCCGTGGCCGCGTGAGTACATATTCAATGCTGACGCGGATCCAATGGCGCAGGGATCGCCTATCTTTCAGCATTGAGTCAGGCAAGACCACATAGTCTTTCTTGATTGGCCCGTCAGGAAAATATCGAAGCTGTCTGGCGCCATTGTGCTTCAACAAAGCAATTCGTGATTGTTCTGGCAACTTGATTCCGAATCCGACTGGGGTGAGAGATATGAAAATCCTTCCGTTTGCGTAAACAGCCGCCCCACTGAAGAAGTGCTTGTATTCCAGTCTAACGTCGCCCAAAGTCCGTGAAGTTGCGGGACTGACTAACGCAACCAAGCGCTCCCAGTACAGCTGTGTCATAAGCGAGTACGCCCTGCGATCCACGAGAGGTTCACGATCGCGGCCGCGCCCTGCCGTTTCATGCGGAGCAGCACCGCCTTCGCGCAGAGGAAGGCACTCGTGACGTTGGACCGGAAGATCGCCTCCCACTCGTCGTCGGGGATATCCTCCGTCAGGCGGATCACGGAGAAGCCGCCGGCATTGTTCACGAGCACGTCGACCCGGCCCCACCGGTCGAGCACCGCGTCCACCGCCTGGCGCACCTCGGGCGCCGCGGTGACGTCGGCCTTCAGCGCGAGCGCCTCCAGGCCCTCGGCGGCGAGCTCGCGGGCGAGGGCGCCGGCGCCGCAGGCGTCCACGTCGAACGCCGCCACCCGCGCGCCTTCCCGGCCGAACGCGGGGCCGATGCGGAGGCCGATCCCATTGGCGGCGCCCGTGACCAGGACCACGCGCCCGTCGAACCTCATCCGACGATCCTCCACGTCTCGCTATCGAAGCGCACGGGCCGGGCCCCGTGCTCAGGCTCGAACGGCCGACCTCTTGCCCCAGGCGGCACGCGCCTCACTACTCCCGTTGGGCGTGATGACGGTCTTGATGCCGCGGCCGGCGGCGGCGTGGGCGAAGGCCTCGGCGACCCGCTCCAGGGGGAAGCGCGCGGTGACGAGCCGCTTCACGCCGAGCTTCGGCATGAGGGCGAGCGCGCGGCGGAAGGCGGTGCCGCGACCGAAGACGCCTCCGATGCGGATCTCGCGGTACTGCACGTCATAGAGGTCCAGCGGAAGGTGACTCCCCTGGGGGCTCACGCCGACGAGGTGGACGAGGCCGGCGGGCCTGGTCAGGCCCACCGCCTCGGCCACCAGCTCGGGCTTGCCCACGGCCTCGCAGACGACGTCCGCGCCGCGGCCGCGCGTGAGCGCCATCACTCGGTCGCGCAGACTCTCGCGCGTCGGGTCCACCACCACCCCGGCGCCCAGCCGGCGGGCGATCCGGCGGCGCTCCTCGATCGGGTCGGAGAGGATGAGGCGCCGGGCCCCGCGCCGGCGGGCCAGCGCCATCGTGACGAGGCCCATGATGCCGCCCCCGATGACGAGCACCGTCGCGCCGCGCGGCATCGGGAACATCTCGAGGCCGGCCAGGCAGCAGGCGGCGGGCTCGGTCATCGCCGCCGTGGCGAGATCGAGGCCGCGGGGCAGGGGATGCACGCAGTGCGCGGGCAGCAGGACGCGCTCCGCGAAGCCGCCGACGCGGACGCAGCGCGGGCACTGGGTCACGCGCTCCTCGGCGCACTCGGCGCAGTCGCCGCAGCCGTACGAGGGCTCGCAGGCCACCTCGCGCCCGACGAGGCGGCGGCTCACTCCTCGCCCCACCTCGCGCACGATGCCGGAGTACTCGTGGCCCAGGACCATGGGCACCGGCCGCGGGAAGAGCCCCTGCGTGGTGTGGACGTCGGTGCCGCAGATGCCGGAGCTGTGGACGTCGACCACGACCTGCCCCGGCCCCGCGACGGGATCGGCCACCTCGTCGATGGTGAAGCGGTCACCGCCCCTCCACGTGGCGACTCTCATGCCCGCATCGCCTCCGCGTGCTGAATGATGAAGCGCCCGCGGCAGAGCTGGTCGAACATGGCCGCGTGCGCCGCCACCGTGGCGGGGTGGAGCTGGGCCAGGTTGATCACGCCCGTGCCGAACCGGATGCGCCGGGTGCGGCTGATGACGGACGCGAGGAAGATCAGGGGCGAGGTGATGCGCTCGCTCCACGAGGTGAAGTGCTCGCCCACGTAGGCCTCGGAGAAGCCCAGGCGGTCGGCGGGCACGATGGCCTCCTGGTCCTCCTGGAGGATGGTGGCGTAGTCCCGGTCGGGGTGGTGGAACGGCATCGTGAACATGCCGAGCTTGACGGTCACGGCGGCCTCCTTTCGCGCTCCCGAGGCTATCACACCGGGCGCGACCTAGGTCTTGACCGGCTCGATCACGCCCGCGGCGTGGAGGGCGGCGAGCTCGTCGGCGCTGAGCCCGAGGAGCTCCGCGAGCACGCGGTCCGTGTCCTGGCCGAGCAGCGGGGCGGGACGCTCCACCGCCGCCGGCGCGCTGCCGTGCAGGCGGATCGGCGAGATGGGCACCCGGGTCTTCCCGCGCCTGGGGTGCTCGACGTCCACCCACACGCCGCGCGCCCGGAGGTGCGGGTCGTCGATGACCTCGCGGGTGGTGCGCACCGGCGCGCACGGCACGTGCGCCGCGGTGAGCAGCGCCATCACCTCGTCCTTCCCGCGCGGCCGCGTCCACGCCTCGACGATGGCGTCGATCTCCTCCATGCGCGCGGCGCGGGCCGGCGTGCTGGCGAAGTCCGGGTTGTCCAGGAGGTCCTCGCGCCCGAGCACGCGCGCGATGCTCTGCCAGTGGCGCTCCGACGCGGTGAAGATCGCCACGTGGCCGTCGCGGGTCGGGTAGACGTTGTAGGGCGCGATGGCCAGGGCCGGGTGCCGGTTGCCGGTGCGCTCGGGCACGCCGCGGTCGCCGTCCATCTCCACGCCGACCGCGCTGGCCAGCGCGATGATCGCGGCCTCGTGCATCGCCACCTCGACGAGCTGGCCCTGCCCGGTGCGCTCGCGCTGCAGCAGCGCGCCCACGATGCCCGCGAAGAGGTGCACGCCGCCGAGGAAGTCGCACACCGCGGGCCCGGCCTTGACCGGCGGCCGGTCCGGGTAGCCGGTGGCGTTCATGATGCCGCTCATGGCCTGCACGGTGACGTCCATGGCCGGCAGGTCGCGGTAGGGGCCGGTCAGGCCGAAGCCCGTCCCCGTGCCGTAGACCAGCCGCGGGTTCTCGGCGCGCAGCACCTCCCAGCCCAGCCCCAGGCGGTCCATCACACCGGGCGCGAAGTTCTCCACCACCACGTCGGCCTTGCGCGCCAGGCGCAGGAACAGCGCCGTGCCTTCCGGGCGCTTGAGGTCGAGGACCACCGACTCCTTGTTGGAGTTGAGCATCACCAGCGGGTACGGCTCGACGTGGCGCTTCCGGCGGCGCACGATATCGCCCTCGGGCGACTCGATCTTGAGCACGCGGGCGCCCATGAAGCCGAGCAGGAGCCCGCAATACGGGCCGTTGTAGATCTGGCCGAGGTCGAGCACCAGCATGCCCTCGAGCGGGCGGCGGTCGGCGGTCGTCATGGCCCGTACAGCGTACAATACCGCCCGACTCTGACGAAGGAGGCGAGCCATGGTGGGGAGCGAGACGCACCGGAAGGGCCAGGAGCTGCGGCGCCAGCTCATGGGCGACGCCTACGTGGAGCGCATCAACCAGACCGTCTACGCCGATCCCGTCATGAAGAAGTTCATGGACGTGGCGGCCGAGACCGTCTTCGGTACGCTGTGGACCCGGCCGGGCCTCGATCTCAAGACCCGGACCCTGGTCTGTGTCGTCTCCGACGCCGCCACCGGCCGCGCCCCCGAGCTGGCCATCCACGTGCGCATGGCGCTCCGGCAGGGCTGGACCGAGGACGAGCTGGTCGAGGTGCTCCTGCACCTGTCGGGCTACGTCGGCGTGCCCCTGATCCGCGAGGCCCTGCTCACGGCGAAGGACGTCTTCGCCGAGATGCGCGCGGGGCGCTGACCGGGTCTCCTCACCAGCCGCGGGGCGAGACCCGCCATGCGCGGTAAAGGAGCACTGCGAATGCTGGAGCGACGAACTGCTGCCGCCCTGCTCGGCCTGGCGCTCGTGGCGATCTCCGCCCGTCCGGCCGGGGCCCAGCCCGTGAGCTGGAAAGTCGCCGTCTTCGGCCCGCCGCGGCCGGCCACCGCGTCCATCGAGTTCCTGGCCAAGGAAGTCGCGGCCCGGACCGGGGGGCAGATCAAGATCGAGCCGGTCTACGCCGAGGCGCTCTCGAAGGCCACCGAGATGCTCGACGGCCTCAAGGCCGAGGCATTCGAGGCCGCCCTCCTCTGCGCGTCCTACTATCCCGGCAAGCTCCCGGTCTTCACCGTGCTCGACCTGGCGATGCTCACCCCCGACAACATCATGGCGCAGGCCCGTGTCCAGATGGCGCTGGCCGAGCACCCCGTGATGCAGCAGGAGCTCAAGCGCTGGGGGATCCGGATGCTCCTGCCGACTCCACTCCCCCAGTATCAGATGATGGGCAAGAAGCGCATCACCAGGGTCGAGGACTTCAAGGGCGTGCGGATCCGCGTCTCCGGCGAGATGGCGAAGGTGCTGGAGGACTTCGGGGCGGTGAAGAGCCTGGTGCCCGCGCCCGAGACGTACACCGCGCTGGAGCGGGGCGTCGTGGACATGATCACGTTCCCCGGCACGTACGGCTTCGCCTCGTTCCGCCTGCACGAGATCTCGAGGTACTACATCGACAAGATCTCGCTGGGCACCCAGCCGTGCTTCTGGGCCGTCACCGAGGGCGCCTGGGGCAAGCTCCCGGCGGGGCATCAGAAGCTCATGCTCGACCTGCGCGAGCCGGCCGCCCGGGCGGCGATGCAGGCCTTCGCGGCGGCCGACGGGAAGGACTACCCCGAGTTCAAGGCCCGCGGCATCGAGGTCATCAACTTCCCGCCGGCCGAGCGCGCCAAGCTGGCCGCCAACGCCGGCAAGCACTGGCAGGAGTGGGTCGCCGACAAGGAGAGGCGCGGGATCCCGGCCAGGCAGGTGCTGGAGTTCGTCCACGCCAAGATCAAGGAGTACGCGCGGTAGCGCCGGTCCCGCGCTCCCACCGCCGATCGCCCATGTCCACCGCCCCGCGCCGAGCGCTCGAGCGCCTGGAGACCGCGCTCAACCTCGTCTCGGCGCTCATCCTGTTCGCGCTCATGTTCTACGTCACGGCCGAGATTTTCATGCGCTACCTGTTCAACCATCCCCTGCCGGGCCACCTGGAGCTCACGCAGCTCCTGATCGCCCCGGCGGTGTTCCTGGCCCTGTCGTGGGTGCAGGCGCGCCGGGGCCACGTCGGGATGGACCTCCTCCACGAGAAGCTGTCCCCGCGCGGGCGCGCCGCCGCTGACTGCCTCACCCTGACCCTGGCCCTCGTCACGTTCGCCGTCATCACCTGGTTCAGCTCCCAGTCCACCTGGACGGCGTGGGAGGTGGGGGACGTGACGCCCACGGCGAACATCACGACGTGGTGGTCGCGGGCGGCCGTTCCCGTGGGCTCGGCGCTTCTCTGCGTGCGGCTCGTCATGCAGCTCGTGGAGAGCCTCGGCATCCTCTTCGGCCGGCGACGCGCGTGATGGATCCGCTGCTCCTCGCCTGGATCGGCATGGCCGCGGTGATCCTGCTGGTCGCCCTGGGCATGCCCATCGCCTTCGTCACCGCCACGGTGGGCCTGGCCGGCCTGACCGCGCTCCGCGGCTTCGGGGCCGCGGCCATGCTGGCCGGCACCACGCCGCACTCGGAGGTGTCCAACTACGCGCTCGTGGTCGTGCCCTTCTTCATCTTGATGGGCTCGTTCGCGAGCGCGGCGGGGATCACCACCGACCTCTATCGAATGGCCAAGGCCTGGCTCGGCCACTTGCCGGGGGGGCTGGCCATCGCCACCACCTGGGGCACCGCGCTGTGGAGCGCCATCTCGGGCTCGAGCACCGCGACCGCGGCCGTGATGGGGCGGATGGCCGTGCCGGAGATGATCGCCTACGGGTACGACCGCAAGCTGGCCGCGGGCTCGGTGGCGGCGGGCGCGGCCATGGACGCGCTCATTCCACCCAGCGTGGTGATGATCGTCTACGGGTTGCTGACGGAGTCGTCGATCGGCCCGCTGCTCATGGCGGGCTTCATCCCGGGCTTCATGGAGGCGGCGAGCTTCGCGCTCATCATCTACGTCATGGCCCGGCGGAACCCCCGGCTCGCGCCCGCGATGGAGCGGGTGCCCTGGGGCGGGCGCGTCCGCTCGGTGTTCCTCGCGGGCAACTGGTCGTTCCTGGCCGTCTTCCTCGTCGTCTTCGGCGGCATCTACCTCGGCGTTTTCACCCCCACCGAGGCCGGCGGGATCGGCGCCTTCGGCACCTTCCTCACCGCGCTGTGCCTGGGCCGGCTCAACCGGCACACCTTGGTGGAGGGCCTGCTCGAGAC
>JACQCN010000221.1 GCA_016201575.1 Candidatus Rokuibacteriota bacterium
ACTTCGCGGCGGTGCTCGAGCGGATCCACCTGGCGCGACGCCTGACGGTCGTGGTCGACGCCGGCAACGGCGTCGCCGGCCTCTACGCGCCCGAGCTGCTGCGGCGGCTCGGCTGCAAGGTCATCGAGCTCTACTGCGAGTCCGACGGGAGCTTCCCCAACCACCTCCCCGACCCCGAGGACGCCGAGACCATGCACGACCTCCAGCGGAAGGTCGTGGAGACGCGCGCCGACCTCGGCATCGCCTACGACGGCGACGCCGACCGCGTCGGCGTGGTGGACGAGCGGGGGCGGCGACACGAGGCGGACCTGATCCTCGTCCTGCTCGCCCGCGACCTCCTGGGCCGGCACCCGGGGGCCCGGATCGTCTTCGACGTCAAGTCCTCGCAGTCGCTGGTCGACGACGTGCGCGCGCACGGCGGCGTGCCCGTCATGTGGAAGACCGGCCACTCGCACCTCAAGCGCAAGATGCGCGAGGACCGCATCCTGCTGGGCGGCGAGGTCAGCGGCCACATGTTCTTCGGCGAGAACTACTACGGCGTCGACGACGGGATCCTCGCCTCCGGCAAGATCATCGAGCTGGCCGCGCGGGCGACCGAGCCGCTCTCCACCCTCTTCGACTCCGTGCCCCACCTGCACGCCACGCCCGAGCTGAAGGCGATGTGCCCCGACGCGGAGAAGTTCCGCGTGATCGCGGAGCTGACGCGGGAGCTCAAGCGGCGCTACGAGGTCGTCGACATCGACGGCGCGCGCGTGCTCTTCCCGGGCGGCGGCTGGGGGCTCGTGCGCGCCTCCAACACGAACCCGTACCTCACGCTGCGCTTCGAGGCCGCCCGCACCGGGCAGATCGCGGCCATGAAGGCCGTGATCTACGGCGCGCTCCGCCGCTACCCCTTCGTCACGCTGCCAGCCGAGTAGCCGGTCGACGCCGGCCGCGCTGTTACCGGTCATGACGCGGGGCACGTGCTCATCGGATGCTCGGCGCCTTGCCGTCGCCGCGAGCTTGCTCTACTCGTCCCGCAACGGCAATCGGGCCGCCTCGTCGGAGGTCGCGGAAACCCATGAACTCGGCCCGGTTGTCCATCGGGTAATTGTCGTACCCGATGCGGTCGAACTGGACGAAGACCCCCAGCTCGGCCAGCTTCCGGTGGTAGGCCGTCGCCTTCACGTTTTCCCGGTCGTCCAAGTACCCCTGATGCCCGACGATGTAAACGGCGTGCGCGGCCGGGACGCCCGCCTGCTCGAGCGCGAGGCGGAAGATCCGGGGATCCGGCTTCTCCACCCCGACCTCGGCAGAGTCGAGGACGAAGCCGAGGTACTTCGCGAGCCCCAGCTCGGTCAGGATCGAGCGCACCGACCCGTTCGAGTTCGAGATGACCCCCGTCCGGATGCCGCGCTCGGCGAGCAGACGCAGCGCGAGCTCGGCTTCGGGATCGGCGTGGTGCCAGAGGCCGACGGGCAGGTTGTAGGTCCGGCGCCACTCGGCGAGCGCGCGCACCGTCGCCTCGTCGGTGACGCCGCACTCCTCGAGCAGGTAGCGCAGGTAGCGCCCCGCCGTCGACCGGCTCTCCGTGGACACGCCCGGCGCCAGCGCGGCGTCGAGCCGTACGCGTGCCCGCAGCTCCGCCTCCCGCACCCGCGCGGCGTCGATCGGCACCCCGCGCGCGCCGATCTGCTCGGCCAGGACGTCGTAGTTCATGCGGAGGAGGGTGTTGCCGGCGTCGAAGAGCATCGCCTTCACCGGGTGGGAAGTCGGGAACCGTGTCCGGGGTTCCATACAAGAGCCATGGTAGCATCGGCCGGAAAGGAGGCTGGATGATGCGACATCGTGTGGCGCTCCCCGTCGGTCTCGCGCTCGTGCTGGTGGCCGCGCTCGCCTCGGCGGGCTCGATCCGGGTGAAGATGCACGACCTCCACGGCGAGGGCGGGGTGCCGCCGGGCTGGAAGTTCACGCTGCCGGCGGGCGATCCGGCGAAGGGCAAGGAGGTCTTCGCCGCGCTGGAGTGCTACAGCTGCCACATCGTCGAGGGCCAGGGGTTCCCCGACAAGGCCACCGACAAGACCGGACCGCAGCTCACCGGCATGGGCGTGCACCACCCCGCCGAGTACTTCGCGGAGGCGGTCCTCGATCCCAACGCCGTCATCGTCGAAGACGCCCCGGAGTGGGTCGGCGCCGACGGCCGCTCGACGATGCCGAGCTACAACGACGCGATGACCCTCGAGCAGTGGATCAACCTGGTCGCGTACCTCAAGAGCCTCGGAGGCGGCGGCATGCCCGGCCCCGAGGCCGCGGGCGGCGGGCACGAGGTGCGCGGCGGTCACGACATGCACGCGGGCCACGAGATGCACGGGCCCGTGCGGGACAAGACGGTCGGCGAGTATCGCGTGCGCCTCGACTACACCGAGCCGGAGGCGGAGAACAGGCCGGGCCTGCTCGCCGTCTCGATCACGGACGCCGCCAGCGGCCACGCGATCCCGTACCTGCCCGTGCGCGCGCGCATCGCGCTGGGCAAGAAGGCGCGCACGGTGAGCCTGGCGCCGGTCATCGGCTCCGAGGGGCTGCGGTACGCCGCGGCGGTCGCCGTCCCGGACGAGGCCGACAGCGTCACCGTGCTCGTGGGCGCCGCCACCGTGCGCGTGGAGTCGGCCGAGCGCGGGAAGTACCGCACGCCGAGGCAGGTCTCCTTCGAATGGTGAGCCCCGCCCGCCCGGGGCCGATCCGCGCCCTCGGGTGGTGCGCGGCCGTCCTCCTGGCGCTGGCCCTGGTGCCCGCCGGCGCGCGGGCCCACGCCACGCTGGTGCGCGCGGTACCGCCGGCCCGCGCGGTGGTCCGCGTGCCGCCGCGCCAGGCGCAGCTCTGGTTCAGCGAGCCGCTCGAGGCCGCGTACTCGACGATGTCGATCTGGACCGACGCGACGCGCGTGACCAGCGACGCGCCGGCCGTCTCGCCCGAGAACCCCCGCCTGCTCTCGGTGGCGTTGCCGCCGCTCGCCCGCGGCGCCTACGTGGTGAGGTACCGAGCGCTCTCCATCGACGGCCACGTCGTGGAGGGGAGCTACTCCTTCAGGGTCGGGGACGAGGCGTCCCGGAAGTGACGGCACTCGGCTTGCTCGTGAGGTGGGTCCACCTCGCGAGCGGCATCACCCTGGTCGGGACCTTCCTCCTCCTGCTCCTGGCCGGCCGCCCGCCGAAGCCGACGGCCGCGGGCTGGGAGGCGGACGCGCTCGGCCTCGCCCGCGCCGCCGCCCTCCTGGCGCTGATCGCCGGGCTCGGCGCCCTCGCCGTCCAGACCGTGGTGCTCGAGGGACGCTCCGCGGCCCTGCTGGAGGCCCCGGCGCTCGCCCGCGTGCTCGGCGCCACGCGCTTCGGGACCGTGTGGATCTTCCGGCACGGCCTGCTCCTGCTCCTCGCCGCGTTCCTCCTCGTGCGGCTCCCGATCAGGACGGCCGCGGACCGGACCGCCCTCTGCGCGCAGGGTCTCCTGCTCGGCGCGATCGCGCTCGGTGCCGCCGCGTGGGCGGGGCACGCCGCCGCCGCGGAGCCGTCCCCGCTCCGCGCCTCCGCGGCCGACGCGCTCCACCTGGCCGGGGCCGGCGCCTGGCTCGGGGGGCTCGCCCCGCTGGCCTGGCTCCTCCGCCGCGCCGCGCGGCCGGAGCACGCCGACGCGCGGCCGTACGCGGTCCTCGCGGCGCGGCGCTTTTCCCGCCTGGCGCTCGCGGCCGTCCTCGCGCTGGTGGCCACCGGCGTCCTCAACGCCTGGAGCCAGGTGGGGAGCGTGGCGGCCCTCCTCGGGACGCCGTACGGCCGCCTGCTCGCCCTGAAGCTCCTCCTGCTGACGCCGATCCTCGCGCTCGCCGCCGTGAACCGCCGCCGGCTCCTCCCCGCCCTCTCGGGCGAGGGGGACGCCATCGGGCGCCCGGCGATGCGCCGGCTGGCGGTCTCGCTCGGGCTCGAAGGCTTGCTCGCGCTCGCGGTGCTGGCGGTGGTGGCCTGGATGACCGTGACGCCGCCCGGTCGCCACGTGGAGCCGACGTGGCCCTTCGGCTTCCGCCTGTCCTGGGAGGCCACCGCCGATCTGCCGGGTGTGCGGCTCCGCGTGCTGGCCGGCGCGCTCCTCGCGCTGGTGGGGCTGCTCGCCGCGCTCGCCGGCCTGCTCGCGCGCCGCCCGCGCCTGGGCTTCGCCGGCGGCGCCACCCCGCTCGCGCTGGCGGCGATCGTGGCTCTGCCGCCGCTCGCCGTGGCCGCCCACCCCACGACCTACCGCCGTCCCGCGGTCCCCTACCAGGCGGTGTCGATCGCCTCCGGCGCCGACCTCTACGCCGGCGCCTGCACCTCCTGCCATTCCCGCGGCGCGGGCGACCTCACCGGCCGATCGCTCGCGCGCCGCACCGCGGGGGACCTCTACTGGTCGCTCACGCACGGCCTCTCCGGCACGCGGATGCCGGGCTTCGGCGGGAGCCTGACCGCGGAGCAGCGCTGGGACCTCGTGAACTTCCTCCGTGCCCGGGCCGACGCGGAGCAGGCGCGCGCGCTCGGGCCGGCCGTGCGCCCGCCGGGCCTCGTCGCGCCCGACTTCGCCTACGCGGTGGGGCCGAGCACGAC
>JACQCN010000222.1 GCA_016201575.1 Candidatus Rokuibacteriota bacterium
GTGGTGCTCGCCGGTGTTGCCATCGAAGCGGCTGCCCGCGGCGTCGGCCCGCTCGACAAGCAGCCCCGCCTCCACGAGCCGGCGCAGGTTGCGGTACACGGTGCCGAGGCTCACGCGGGGCAGCGTCCGGCGGACGCGCTGCCACACCCACTCCGCGGTGGGGTGGGCGTCGGTCCCGCAGACCGTCTCGAGGATCACCCGGCGCGCCCGCGTCTGCCGGAGGCCCCGGCCAGCGAGCGCCGCCCGGGGGTCGGGCGTCTTCTTTTCAGGAATGATTCTCATTTCCAGTGGGCCAGGATACGCACCCGCCCGGCGCGTGTCAACCGGGAGCCCGGGGCCGGCGCGCCGGGACATTGGCCTCTGTCAGCGGCCGGGTGGCGGCCCCGCGGGGCCTCCGGTACACTATCCGCCTCAGGAGGACCGATCGGATGTCGCAACCCCCGTGGCTCCGCATCGAGGGAGCGCGGCAGAACAACCTCAAGAACGTCTCGCTGGCCATCCCGCACGACCGCGTCACCGTCGTGACCGGCGTCTCGGGCTCCGGCAAGTCGTCCCTGGCCTTCGACACGGTCTTCGCCGAGGGCCAGTGGCGCTACATCGAGTCGCTGTCCTCGTACGCGCGCATGTTCCTGGAGCGCGTGGACCGGCCGGACGTGGACCGGATCGAGCACATCCGCCCCTCCATCGCGCTCGAGCAGAAGAACCCCGTGCGCACCGCCCGCTCGACGGTGGGCACGGCGACCGAGATCCACGACTACCTGCGGCTGCTCTACGCCAAGGTCGGACGCGTGCACTGCCCGCGCTGCGGGGCGCCCGTCCGCGGGCACTCCGCGGAGAGCATCGTCGACGCGCTGCTGGCCGAGCACGCGGGGGCCCGCGCGCTCATCGGCTTCCCCCGCCCGGTGCCCCCGGACGCCGAGCCCGGCGCGTTCTGGTCCGAGCTGACCCGGCGCGGCTTCGCCCGCGTGTCGATCGGCGGCGCGCTGGTGGACCTCTCGCCGCCGCCCGCGGCGCCGCTGGCCGGGCTGCGCGAAATCCACGTCGTCCTCGACCGCCTGGTCCTGAGCCCGGCGCAGCGGAAGCGGCTGGCCGAATCGGTGGAGACGGCGCTCGCCGAGGGTCAGGGGCGCCTCTGGGTCGACGTCGTGGGCCGCGGCGCCCGCGCCTTCACGCGCGAGCCCCGCTGCGCGACCTGCGACGTCGCGGTCGAGCGCCCGCAGCCGCTGCTGTTCTCCTTCAACCACCCGGTCGGCGCCTGCCCCGAGTGCAAGGGCTTCGGCAACATCCTCCGCTACGACGAGGCGCTGGTCGTCCCCGACCCCGCGCGGAGCCTCGCCGAGGGCGCGGTCGAGCCGTGGACGTCGCCGTCGGGGAAGTGGTACCAGCGCGAGTTGCTCCGGGCCGCCAAGCGGCGCGGCGTCGACGCCACCAGGCCCTACGAGTCGCTGACCGCCGACGAGCGGGCCCTCGTGCACGAGGGGGACGGACGCTTCCCCGGCATAAAGGGCTTCTTCGAGGAGGTGGAGGGCTACCGCTACAAGCTCCACGTGCGCGTCTTCCTCTCGCGCTACCGCAGCCAGTTCCCGTGCCCGGGCTGCCGGGGCGCCCGGCTCAGGCCGGAGGCGCTGGCCGTGCGGGTGGGCGGGCTCACGATCGCCGAGCTGACGGCGCTCACGATCGAGGACGCGGCGCGGGTCGTCGCCGAGCTGCCGCTGACCGACTTCGAGCGCGGCGTGGCCGGCGAGCTGCTGCGCCAGCTCAACGCCAAGCTGACGTTCCTGCTGCGCGTGGGGCTCGGCTACGTCACGCTCGCCCGGCAGACCCGCACGCTGTCCGGCGGCGAGGCCCAGCGCGTCAATCTCGCCAACCAGCTCGGCTCGCAGCTCGTGGGCACGCTCTACGTCCTCGACGAACCGTCGATCGGCCTCCACGCCCGGGACACGGCGCGCCTGGCCGACCTCTGCGGCGAGCTGGCCCACGCGGGGAACACCGTGGTGATCGTCGAGCACGACCGCGGGTTCATCGAGTCCGCCGACTGGATCGTGGAGGTCGGGCCCGGCTCGGGCGAGCGCGGCGGCGAGATCGTGTTCGCGGGCGCGCTGGCGGACTTCAAGAAGGACACACGCTCCCTCACCGCGCGCTACCTGGCCGGCCGCGAGTCGATCCCGGTGCCGTTCGCGCGCCGCGAGGGCCGGCGCCACCTCGTCCTCCTCGGCGCCCGCCAGCACAACCTGAAGGACGTCACCCTGCGGGTGCCGCTCCAGACGCTCACCGTGATCAGCGGCGTCTCCGGCTCCGGCAAGTCGACGCTCGTCCACGACACGCTCTACCGCGCGGTGGCGCGCGCCTTCAAGGTGGAGTTCGCCCAGCCCGGGGCCTACGGCGCGCTGCTCGGCCTCGAGTACCTGAAGGGCGTGCGCCTGATCGACCAGCAGCCGATCGGCCGCACGCCGCGGTCCAACCCGGTGACGTACATCAAGGCCTTCGACGAGATCCGCAAGGTGTTCGCCGCGCTGCCGCGGGCGAGGACGCTCGGGCTGGCGGCCGGCGCCGAGGTGCTGGAGGTGGCCTACCGCGGGCGCGACATCGGCCAGGTGCTGCAGATGACGGTGGACGACGCGGTGGAGTTCTTCGCGGCCCACCCCGGCGTCGAGCGCCGGCTGCGCGCGCTCCAGGAGGTGGGGCTCGGCTACCTCCGCCTCGGCCAGCCGGCCACCACGCTGTCCGGCGGCGAGGCCCAGCGCCTCAAGATCGCCGCCGAGCTGGGCACCCGCCTCGCCACCGACTTCCTCTACATCCTGGACGAGCCCACCACGGGGCTCCACCTCGATGACGTGCGCAAGCTCCTGACCGTGCTCGGGCGGCTCGTGGACGCCGGCAACACGGTGCTCGTCGTCGAGCATCACCTCGACGTGATCAAGTCCGCGGACTGGGTCGTGGACCTCGGTCCGGAGGGCGGCGAGGCCGGCGGCGAGATCGTCGCCGAGGGCCCGCCGGAGGCGATCGCGCAGGCCGCAGGCTCGTACACCGGGAAGTTCCTGGCCGAGCTGCTGCGCCGGCAGGCCTGATGAACGTCCACGACGTCATCGAGGCCCTCGGCATCCTCATGTTCGGCCTCATCTTCTACTCGTACGCCCACCGGTGGCTGCCGCTCCTCCCCCGCGTGGCGGCGCGGCGTGGCCCTCTGCTCGGCGCGGCGTTCGGCTTCATCACGGTCGCGCTTATGATCGCGCGCATCCAGATCGAGCCCGGCGTCGCGACGGACGTGCGCCACAGCCCGGTCGCGCTCATCGGGCTCTTCGAGGGCACCGCCGCCGGCCTCACGGCGGCCGTGATCGGCGCGCTCTATCGCGCCTGGATGGGCGGCTCGGGCGCGCTGGCGGGCATCTGGGCCCTCCTGGCCGTCGGCCTCGCGAGCGGGCTGGTGCGCCGTCACGCCCTCCGGCGCGGCGGGGTGGGGCTGGCTCACGCGCTCGCGCTGGCCGCCATCACCTACGCGATCACCGCGGCCTCGTTCTTCTCGCTCGGCGCCCGGGGCATCCGCCTCTTCGAGGACCAATGGTGGGGGCTGCTCGCCGGGGACCTGATCGGCATCGGCCTGGCCGCCCGGCTCTTCATGGACGTCGTCGAGCGGGACCGGCGCGAGGCGGCGGAGCGCGAGGCGGCGGCCCTCCGCTCGGTGACGATGCTCGCCAACGCCGCCGCCCACGAGATCAACAACCCGCTGACGGCCGTCGTCGGCCACCTCGACCTGCTCTCCCCGCGGGTGCCGCCGGGCACCCGCGAGGCGGAGTGGCTCAAGCGCGCCAAGGACGCGAGCCTCCGGATCAGCGAGATCGTGGCCCGCATGCGGCACATCACCCACCTCGAGCCGATGGAGTCGCCGGGCCACCTGCCGCCGACGCTCGACATCGAGAAGTCATCCGAGGACCACGAGTGAGATCCCTCCGCGACCAGTACTGCATCGTCGGCGTCGGCGAGACGGAGTACTCCCGCAACTCGGGCCGCACCACCCACGCCATGGCCGTCGAGGCCGTGCGCACGGCGATCCTCGACGCGGGTCTCCAGGCCGCCGACGTCGACGGCATGATGAGCTACCAGAGCGGCGACTCGACGCCGTCGGCGTGGGTCGCCCCCGCCCTCGGCCTCCGCCTCAACTTCTACATGGACGTGATGGGCGGCGGCTCCTCGACCGAGGCCCTCGTCGGGCTGGCCATGGGGGCGATCGAGGCCGGGATGTGCCGCACGGTGGCGCTGTTCCGCTCGATGAACGGCTACACGGAGTTCCGCATCGGCGGCACGGGGCCGCGCGCAGCCCAGCCCGTGCGCGGGCTCGACCTCGCCCAGCGGCCGTACGGCATGACGAGCGCCGGACAGAACTTCGCGCTCACGTTCATGCGCCACATGTACGAGTACGGGACGACCTCCGAGCAGGTCGCGCGCGTGCGCGTGGCCCACAGCCGGCACGCCGCCCAGAACCCGAAGGCCCTCCTGAAGGAGCGGGTGACGGTCGAGGACGTGGTGCGCTCGCGCTGGATCGTGAAGCCGCTCCACCTCCTCGACTGCTGCCTCGAGACCGACAACGCCAGCTGTCTCATCGTGACGTCGGCGGAGCGTGCCCGCGACTGCC
>JACQCN010000223.1 GCA_016201575.1 Candidatus Rokuibacteriota bacterium
AACTATGCGTTCGACATCGAGACGGTGGAGGGGCTGGCGCGGGACTACGGGCAGGCGGAGACGACCTGGACGCTGGAGAACGAGCTGAACTACCTGCCCCGCCTGCGCGAGATCACGGCCGACCAGATGGGGGCGGCGGCCCGGAAGTACTTCGGCCTGACCGACTACGCTCGCGTCCGCTTCGTCCCGGAGGCGGGGGGCAAGTGAGGCGCGCGGCGCTCCTCGTCGCGCTGATCCTGATCCTGCCGGCGGCCGTGCGCGCGGCCGAGCTGCCGGTCGGGCGGGAGCGGCTCGACAACGGCTTCACGGTGCTGGTGCGCGCGAACCCCGCCGCGCCGGTGGTGGCCGTCTCGGTGCAGATCAAGATGGGCTCGCGGTGGGAGAGCGCGGCCAACGCCGGCATCTCGAACTACCTCCAGGCGGCGATCGTCAAGGGCACCACCAGGCACAACGGGGGCGAGATCGCCGAGACGATCACCGGGCTCGGGGGCACGCTCTCCGCGAACGGCGACACGGACTACTCGGAGATCAAGGGCACGGCGCTGGCGCGGTTCTGGCGGGAGCTGCTCGGGCTGACGGCGGAGCTGGCGCTGGAGCCGGCGTTCCTGCCGGACCAGGTGGAAGGGGAGAAGGAGTTCCTGCTCGCCCGGATCCAGAAGCGGCAGGACAACGCCGCGACGCACGCCTTCGACACGTTCTTCGCGAAGCTCTACGGCTCCCATCCCTACGGGCTCCCGACCCTCGGCACGCGGGAGTCGATCCCCCGGATCGACACCGCGGCGATCGTCGCGTGGTATCGCCGCTTCTACCGGCCCGAGCGCATGGTGCTGGCCGTGAGCGGCGAGGTGCCGGCGGCCGAGGTGATGGCCGAGGCGCGGCGCCTCTTCAGGCCGATGCGGGCGACCGGGGAGGCCCCGAACGACGTGGTGCCCCCGGTGCGGCCGCCCAGGACCAGCCGTACGGTGATCGCGCAGGCGGCGCAGCAGACGCAGATCGTGACCGGCGACCTGGCCCCGCGCGTCTCCGACCGCGACTACGCGCCCGTCCAGGTCCTGCGCACCGTGCTTGGCGGCGGGCTGGCGGGGCGGCTCTTCGTGCAGCTGCGCGACAAGCAGGCCCTGGCCTACACGGTCAGCGCCTTCTGCGAGCCCACCCGCGGCCCGGGCTCGTTCCTGGTCTACATGGGCGCCGCGCCTGCGAACGGCCGCGGCGCCGAGCAGGCGCTCATGAAGGAGCTCGAGCGGATCCGCTCCACGCGGATCAGCGACGAGGAGCTGCGCCGCGCCAAGGCCTACCTCCTCGGCACCTTCGCCATGGACCGCCGGACCAACGCCCGGCAGGCCTGGTACCTCGCGTTCTACGAGATCGTCGGGGTCGGCCACGACTTCCCCGATCGCTACCGCGGGGCCGTCGAGGTGGTGACCGCCAACGACGTGCTGCGCGTCGCCCGGGCCTACCTCGCCCCGCTGACCACCGTGGTTCTGGAGCCGCCCCAGAAGCGCTGAGCCGGGCGGCGCGGACGTCGTGCCCGGGGGCCCGTCGCCGCCGAGAAAGGAGGGAAAGACATGGCATCCAAGGACCGAGGGCGCAAGGAGAAGAAGAAGCCGAAGAAGGCCAAGAAGTAAACGCCCTGGAGCTTCTTGCCGCCGCCCGTGCGCGCGCCCGGGGGGCGCGCCGGTCTCGCGGCGGCAAGATGCTCGGTATCTCCGCCGCTTCCGCCTGACCCCGCCTCCTGTCGCGTCCGTGGCACCGGAGTTGCCTTTCCAAGCTCAGGCGAATACGCAGGGACCACCGCTCGTCTTGCAAATGGACAACTCGTCTGTCCCTACAAGGAGGAGGCTCACGTATGCATCGGATCTACCCCTTCAAGCGGTGGGCCGGTCCCGTCGCGTTCGTGGCGATCCTGGCGGCGATCGCCGTGCTGCCCGGCATCGGCTTCACGGGCGCCCGGTCCAGGCTGTGGACGGAGCGGAATCCCGAGACGGCGGTCCCGACGGCGACCATGCCCAACTGGGTGGAGATCGCCAAGACCGTCAAGCCCGCCGTCGTCAACATCACGACGAAGATGGCCGCCGAAAGCGGGCCGGCCGGCCAGCGCCTGCCCAGGCAGATGCCCGAGGAGTTCAAGGAGTTCTTCAAGCGGTTCGGCCCTCCCCAGGAGCGCCATCCGATGATGGGCCGCGGCTCGGGCTTCATCATCAACACCCAGGGCTACATCCTGACCAACAACCACGTCGTCGACGAGGCCACCGAGGTCGACGTGAAGGTGTCCGACCGGTGATGGCCATCGGCAACCCCTTCGGCCTCGAGCAGACGGTGACCACGGGCATCGTGAGCGCCACCGGGCGCGTGATCGGCGGCGGGCCCTACGATGACTTCATCCAGACGGACGCCTCCATCAACCCGGGCAACAGCGGCGGGCCGCTCGTCAACGCCAAGGGCGAGGCCATCGGCATCGACTCCGCCATCTTCAGCCGGAGCGGCGGGTCCGTCGGCATCGGCTTCGCGGTGCCGATCAACATGGCGAAGTTCGTGGCGCCCCAGCTCGTCGAGCACGGCAGCGTGACGCGGGGCTGGCTCGGCGTGACCATCCAGCCGCTCACCGCGGACCTGGCCAAGACGTTCAACGTGCCGCAGACCGAGGGCGCGCTGGTGTCGAGCGTGAAGGAAGACTCCCCGGCGGCGAAGGCCGGCGTGAAGGCCGGCGACGTCATCGTGGAGTTCGACGGGCACAAGATCGGCCGCACGACCGACCTCTCGCGCATCGTGGCCGCCACGCCGGTGGGCAAGGCCGTGACCATGAAGATCGTCCGCGACGGCAAGGCCGTCACGCTGTCGCCGGCGATCGCGAAGCTCGAGGACCGGGAGGAAGTCGCGGCCGCGGGCGAGGGCGAGGGCAAGGCCCAGAAAGGCAAGCTCGGGCTGGCCGTCGAGCCCCTGACCCCGGATATCGCCAAGGAGCTCGGCACCGAGCAGAAGCAGGGCGTGGTGGTGCGCGAGGTCCAGGAGGGGAGCCCGGCCGACGAGGCGGGCATCCGGCCCGGTGACGTGATCACCGAGGTCAACCGGCAGCCCGTGAAGAACGCCGAGGACCTGAAGCGGGCGTTCGACAAGCGCCCGCCCGGCCAGCCCAGCCTCGTCCTCGTGCACCGCGAGGGCGCGGCCGTCTACCTGACGCTCAAGGGCTGAATCAAGTCGGAGGGGGCCTCGAC
>JACQCN010000199.1 GCA_016201575.1 Candidatus Rokuibacteriota bacterium
CGACGGCGACCGGGCCGCCGCCCTTCTTGATCTCGGCGATGCGCTTGTGGATCAGCTCTTCCTTGATCGACTCGCCGTAGATCGACTGGATGATCTTGGTGGCCTCCTCCTGGCTGGCGGAGACGATGCGGTCGAGGACCTCGTCGGGGTTCTCGTAGCGCGCGAAGATGCCTTCGAGGTTCAGCACAGCCAGGCCGCCGAGGCGGCCCATCTCGATGGCGAGCCGGGGCCCGACGACGCCGTCCATCGCCGCGGCCATGATCGGGATGTCGAAGCGCCGCCCGCACAGGTCCCACGAGATGTCGACTTCGTTGGGGTTGATGGTCAAGGTTCCGGGAACGAGGGCGATGTCATCGAATCCGTACGCGACTCGCGCCTTCCGCCCACGACCAACCCACATGCCCATAGAGGTCCCCTCTCCCTTACTACCGTTCGAGCCCAAGGACGCTGTATGTAGGGAGCATCCACCCCAACCTATACAACATTTCGTACCACTATAGCGACGCTGCCACGGCGTGTCAACCGGGACGTCCCCCCCTCACCGCCGCCGGGCGTGCTCGTAGACGAGCCGGAGGCCCTCCAGGGTCAGGTCCTGGTCGACGTGCTGGATGCTCCGGGCGACGTCGGCGATCAGCGGCGCGAGCCCGCCCGTCGCGATGACCGTGACGGTGCCGTCCATCTCCGCGCGCATCCGCTCCACGATCCCGTCGACCAGGCCCGCGTACCCGTAGACGATGCCCGACTGGACGTTGGTCGTCGTGTTGCGGCCGATCGCGTCCTTGGGCCGTACGAGCTCGACCCGGGAGAGCCGCGCCGCCCGGGTGAGGAGCGCGTCGGCGGCGGTGGTGATCCCGGGGGCGATGGCGCCGCCGATGAACTCGCCCCGCGCGTTCACGCAGTCGAACGTGGTGGCCGTCCCGAAGTCGATCACGATGAAGGGCGCCGGGTACCGGGCCAGGGCGCCCACGGCGTTGACCACCCGGTCGGGACCGACCTCGCTCGGCGTCTCCACCTTGAGCGGGATCGGCGTGTTGACGCCCGGATCCACGAAGAGGGGGGCCACCCGGAAGTACTTCTCGCACATCCACTCGAGCGTCTGCTGGACGGGCGGGACCACGTTGGAGATCGCCACGTCGATGATCTGCCGCGGATCGAGGCCGTGGTTGCGCAACAGGGTCTGGATCAGGACTCCGTACTCGTCGGCGGTCTGCTCGCGGCGGCTCGTGAGCCGCCACGAGACGACGAGGCGCCCCTCGTCGTAGACGCCGAGGACGGTGTTCGTGTTCCCGACGTCAGCCACCAGGAGCATCGAGGACCTCCCCCGCGACCACCCGGTGGGTCCGGTGGGCCGCGTCGCGCACGAGTAGCGCGCCGTCGTGGTCGAGGCCCACCGCCGTGCCCTGCGCGCCGCCCGCCACCACCGTCCGCCCGAGCGTCACGGCGCGCCGGCACCACTCGGCGTGGATCGGCTTGAAGCCGTGATCGAGGTAGATGTCGTACCAGTGCTCGAGCCGGGTCAGCAGCCCGTCGAGCAGCGCCCCGCGGTCGACTTCCCGGCCGGTGAGGAGCGCGAGCGACGTCGCCCGCGCGGCGAGGTCGACCGGGAACTCGCGCTGGCTCACGTTGATCCCCATCCCGAGAATGACGCGCGTGACCGCGCGGCTGGCGGTGGCCGCCTCGGCGAGGATCCCCGCCAGCTTGCGGTCCTCGACCACGAGATCGTTCGGCCACTTGATCCCCGGCGCGAGCCCGGTCAGTGCCTCCACGGCTTCCGCGACGGCGACGGCGGCCAGGAGCGCGAGCTGGGGCACCTCGGCGGCGTCGATGGCGGGCCGGAGGACGACGGAGCAGAGGAGCGCCTCGCCCGGACGGTCGAGCCAGGAGCGGCCGTCGCGCCCCCGCCCCGCGCGCTGGTGCTCGGCCGTGACCACGGTGCCCTCGGGAGCGCGATCGTCGGCGAGGGCGCGGGCGACGGCCTGCGTGGAGTCGACCTCGCCGAGCGCGTGAACGACCGCCCCGAAGCGTTTCTCGGAGGGGGGCTTCGCCCCCCTTCCGACCCTCCCCCCGACACCGGGTTGCGCCAGCCAAGCCGGCGCTCGAAACGGCGGGTCTCCCGACGGTGGCCGGCCTGTCATCCGCCCGACGCGCTCTCGATGATCGAGTGCAGGCTGTCGCCGAGCTTGGCGCGCAGGCGGCGCTGCTCCTCGAGCCGGCCGCGCTCCCGCTCGACCACCTCCGCGGGCGCGCGCTCCACGAACTCGGGCCGCGCGAGCTTGCCGTCGAGGAACCGGATCTCGTCCTCCGCCTTCTTGAGCTCCTTGGCGAGCCGCTGGCGCTCGGCGGCGAGATCGACGACGCCGGCCAGGTGGACGAACACCTCGGCCGAGTCGACGGCGGCGAAGGCCGAGTTCGCCGGCCGGGTGGCCTCGGGCGCGATCGTCGCCGCGCAGCGCGCGAGCGCGTCGATGAGCGGCAGCGCGCCGGCGAGCAGGTCGGCCTGGGGCTTGCTCGCCGGCTTCACCGTCACCGTCAGCTCCACCGACGGCGGCACCCGGCTCTCGCTCCGGATGTTGCGCACGGCGCTGATGATGCCGATGATCGGCTGCATGTCCCGCTCGGCCGCGGGGTCGGCCTTCGTCCGGGACGGCCGGGGGTACGGCGCGACCATGATCGACGCGCCGCGGTGAGGCAGCCGCTGCCAGAGCTCCTCGGTGATGAACGGCATGAACGGGTGCAGGAGCCGGAGCGTCGCCTCCAGGACCTCGACCAGCGTCTGCTGCGTGCGGGCGCGCTCGGCCGGCGCGTCGGTGGCGTAGAGCGCCCGCTTGGCGATCTCCAGGTACCAGTCGCAGAACTCGTGCCAGAGGAACTGATAGATCGCCGACGCGGCGTCGTTGAAGCGGTAGCCGTCGAGCGCGTTGCGCACGGCGCCCGCGGTGGCGTTGAGGCGGCTCCGGATCCACCGCTCGGCCAGCCCCGGCGCGGCGCCGCGCGCGAGCTTCGGGTCGTAGCCGTCGAGGTTCGCCAGCACCAGGCGGGCGGCGTTCCAGAGCTTGTTGGCGAAGTTCCGGTAGCCCTCGACCCGCTCCTCCGCCAGGCGGATGTCCCGCCCCTGCGCCGCCAGCGCCGCCAGCGTGAAGCGGAAGGCGTCGGTGCCGTACTTGTCCATCACCAGCAGCGGGTCGATCACGTTGCCGCGCGACTTGGACATCTTCTGGCCCTCGGCGTCGCGCACGAGGGCGTGGATGTAGACGTCGCGGAAGGGCACGTCGCCCATGAACTTCAGGCCGAGCATCATCATCCGCGCGACCCAGAAGAACAGGATGTCGAAGCCGGTGACCAGGCACGACGTGGGGTAGAACGCGGAGAGCTCCGGCGTCTCGTCGGGCCAGCCCAGCGTCGAGAAGGGCCAGAGCCCCGACGAGAACCAGGTGTCGAGCACGTCGGTGTCCTGGTGGACGGCGCCGCCGCACCGCGGGCACTCGGTCAGGTCGACGCGGGAGACGTGCATGCTGCCGTCGCCGTCGCAGTACCAGACCGGAATGCGGTGGCCCCACCAGAGCTGGCGCGAGATGCACCAGTCGCGGATGTTCTCCATCCAGGCGAAGTAGGTCTTCCGCCAGCCCCGCGGGGTGATCCGGGTGCGCCCCTCGCGGACGGCCTTGATGGCCGGCGCCGCCAGGGGCGTCATCCGCACGAACCACTGCTTGGACACGAGCGGCTCCACCACCGTCCGGCAGCGGTAGCAGACGCCGACGGCGTGCCGGTAGGGCTCCACGCGCTCGACGAGCCCGAGGGCGCGGAGGTCCTCCACGATGCGCGTCCGGCACTCGAAGCGGTCGAGGCCCGCGTACTTCCCCGCCAGCTCCGTCATCCGGCCGTCGAACCCGATGACGGTGCGGATCGGGAGCTGGTGCCGGCGTCCGATCTCGAAGTCGACGGGGTCGTGCCCGGGCGTGACCTTGACGACGCCGGTGCCGAACTTGGGGTCGACGGCCGCGTCGGCCACGACCCGCATGCGGATCGTCCCCTCGACCGACGGGACCTCGAGCTCCTGGCCGACGTAGCGCTTGTAGCGGCGGTCGCGGGGATGCACGGCGAGGCCGGTGTCGCCGAGCTTGGTCTCGGGCCGCACCGTGCCCAGGGTCAGCGGGCCGTACCTGATGTAGACGAACTCCGCGTCCCGCTCCTCGCGCTCCACCTCGAGGTCGGAGAGGGCCGTCTGGCAGCGCGGGCACCAGTTGACGATGTAGTCGTCGCGGTAGATCAGCCCCTCTTCCCAGAGCCGGACGAAGACCTCGCGCACCGCCCGCGACAGGCCGGGATCCATCGTGAACCGCTCACGCGTCCAGTCGCAGGAGGCGCCGAGGCGCTTGAGCTGGGTGATGATCGTGCGCCCCGACTCCTCCTTCCACTTCCACACGCGCGCCACGAAGGCCTCGCGCCCGAGGTCCTCCTTGCGCCGGCCCTCGGCCGCGAGCTGGCGCTCGATCACGTTCTGGGTGGCGATGCCGGCGTGGTCCGTGCCCGGCATCCAGAGCGTATTGTAGCCGTCCATGCGCTTCATGCGGACGAGCACGTCCTGCAGCGTGTTGTTCAGGGCGTGGCCCATGTGGAGCGAGCCCGTCACGTTCGGGGGCGGGATGACGATCGAGTAGGGCTTCTTCGGCGATGCGGCCTCGGCGTGGAAGTAGCCGCGGGCCTCCCACTCCTGGTACCAGCGGGCCTCGACCTGGGAGGGATCGTAACGGTCGGAGATGGACGTCATGGGATTCGGCGAGGCCTCAGTGTATCACCGGCGCCGCGGCGACCAGGCGCCAGGCGGCCCCCGCGCGCTGGAACGTGAGGGTCCAGGGGTGGCGCTCGGGCCCGACGGCGGCGGCCAGGCTCAGCGTCGCGGGCGGCGTGCCCTCGGTGGCGTTGCAGGCGGGCTCGAGCGCGAGGTCGGCGGGCAGGCGCGCCCGGAGCCGCGCGTCGGGCACCAGCTCGCGCAGGACCGCGCCGTTGTCGGCGCGCAGGGCCGCGAAGAACCGGTCGATCGCGGCGTGGGCCTCGCGGTGCCACGCGGCGTGGAGCTGGCGGCGCACGCGGACGAAGGTCTGGCGCGCAGGCGCGTACCGGTAGAGGTCTTCCTGCTCGGTCTGGGCCTCGCAGCCCGGAACCCACCCCGGGTACTGCAGCTCGTACCGGAGCGCGACCTCCGCGCCGTGGATCGCGTACTGCCACGTCTGGACCGGGCCGCCGAACAGGTCCGCCGTGCTCCACGCGATGCCGATGCCGTCGCCTTCCTGGCGGATCAGGTCGACCCAGACCGGTGTTGTCCCTCGCCCGGATCGGGGTGCCTCCCAGGCGACCAGGAGCTGCGACTTGCCGCGCGCCGCCGGCAGCTGGTGGAGCGTCGGGTTGGCCTCCCGATGGAGGCTGCCGAGCAGCCGGCCCTCGCCCCGGGGGCTCCCGTAGACGCGCACGCTGTTGGCCTCGCTGGCGTCGCCGAGGCGGAAGGCGCCCACGACGAGCGGTCCGGCTTTCGACACCTGGAGCGCGGCGCCGCCCCACGCCTCGTTGAAGGCGTCGAGACGGTCCTGCAGGAAGCCCTCGCTCGCGAAGACGCTGCCGCTGTCCAGGCTCTCCACGATCTCGCCGTCGAGGAGCGCGTAGATCTCGCGGTAGAGGCTCTGCGCCTGCTCGCCGCCCGCGGCTTCCGCCTCGGCGAGCCGGGTACGCGCCAGCTCGCGGAAGCGCTCCAGCCGGTCGGCCGCGGTGCCGGGCGAGTGCGGCGGCGCGAGGAAGAGGAGGAGGACGAGGCCGATAAACCCGGCGCGGAGCCGGGTCGAGCATCTGCGGGCCACGGAGGGTATGGTACAACAGTCGGAGAGACTGCCGCGTGATCCGCGTCATCGACCGCTACCTCCTGCGGGAGCTCCTGGCGCCCTTTGCCCTCGGCGGCGGTCTCTTCACCTTCTTCCTCATCATCGACCGGCTCTACAGCCTGACCGACCTCGTGATCACCAAGGGCGTGCCGTTCTACCTCGTCCTCCAGCTCCTCGTCTTCATGCTCCCGTCCTTCCTCACCCACACGCTGCCCATGGCCCTGCTCGTGGCGATCCTGCTCGCCGGCGGCCGCCTCGCCGGCGACCTCGAGATCGTTGCGTTCAAGGCCGCGGGAGTGGGGCCACTGCGGCTCCTCCGCCCCGTCGTGATGGCCGCCGTGCTGGTGGGCGCCGCCACCGGCGGCATGACGCTGGTGGTGAACCCGGCGTCCAACGCCGTGTTCCAGCACCAGCTCTTCAAGATCTTGCAGACCCGGGCGACGAGCGGGCTCCACGAGCGGGTCTTCAACACCTCCTTCGGCGACATGGTGATCTACCTGGAGGACGTCAGCCCCTCGCAGGTGGCGCTGAAGGGCGTGCTCGTGTCGGACGAGCGCGACCCCAAGCTCACTCGCATCATCACGGCGCGCGAGGGGCGGCTGCTCACCGACGAGGCGAACCAGCGCGTCACCCTCCGGCTCATCGACGGCGCGATCAACGAGAGCGACGTCGCCGCCACCCCGCCCCTGAACGCGGCGGTGCACCCGACCGGCGAGCCCCTTCCGGTTCGCCCTCCCGTTCGCGGCGCTCGTCTTCGCGCTGGTCGGCTTCCCCCTGGCGGTGCGGTCACATCGGGGTGGGCGGAGCCTCGCCCTCGTGGGCAGCCTGGCGATCCTGGTGGCGTACTACCTGCTCCTCACCTCGCTCGAGGGCCTGGCGCTCTCGCGCCGGTTGCCGGCGTGGTTCGCCATCTGGCTCCCCAACCTGATCTTCGTGATCATCGGCGCCGGGCTGGTGGGGGCGGAGATCCAGCGGGTCCGGGTGCCGCCGCCCCGCTGGTGGTGGGCGCTCGTGGAGCGGGCGCGGGGCGTCGCGGAGGTCGTCAAGCAGGCGCCGCTCGTGGCGGGGCGGCGGCGCCACTGGGCGCCGCGCGAGTCCACGCACCTGATCGACCGCTACCTGATCCGCTCCTACCTCACCTACTTCGGCATCGCCGTCGCGGTGGCGTCCGTCCTCTTCATCGTCGTCGACCTCCTCCAGACGCTCGACCGGTACCTGCGCGTGAAGCCGCCGCTCGTCTACATCCTCGAGCACTTCCTCTACCGCCTGCCGGCGGCCGTCTACGACGGGCTCCCCGTCGTCACGCTGGTGGCGACGATCTTCCTGTTCCTGACCATCAGCCGCTACCACGAGCTGACCGCCCTCAAGGCGGCCGGGGTGAGCCTCTACCGCGTGAGCCTGCCGATCATCGGGCTCGCGATCCTCACCTCGATCGGGGCCGCGCTCTTCCAGGAGCTGGTTCTGCCCACCCTCAACGAGCGCGGCGAGGAGCTGGACCGGGTCAAGATCCGGGGCCAGCGCCCCCGCCACCTGCAGGTCCGCAGCCGCATCTGGTTCCGCAGCTCCGACACCCGGTTCTTCCGCCTGGAGCTGCTGGACCCGGTGACCAGCGACATGCACGGGGTCACGATCCTGGAGATCGACAAGAACTTCCGGCTGGTCAACCGGCTCGACGCCACGCTCGCCCACTGGACGCCCGACGGCTGGGAGTTCTCGGACGGGGCGCTGCGGGAGATCAGCCCCGAGGGCCACGTGCTCACCGTGCCCTTCGCGGTGACCGCGCTCGACCTGCCCGAGCAGATCCAGGACTTCACGGAGATCCAGAAGCCGGTGAACGCCATGAGCTTCATGGAGCTGCGCGGGTACATCGCGCAGCTCCAGGAAAGCGGCCACCAGGTGAAGAAGTACCTGGTCGAGCTGTACGGCAAGCTGGCCTTCCCGCTCGCCCACCTCGTGATGGTGCTGGTGGCGATCCCGTTCGCGCTCCAGTCACCGCGGGGCGGGCGCCTGGTCGGCATCGGCCTGGCCATCGGCATCCTGGCCGGCTACATGGTTGTCCACTACTCGGCGATCGCCTTCGCCCGCGCCGACCTGCTGCCGCCCCTCCTGGCCGCCTGGACGGCCAACGTGGTGTTTCTCGGGATCGGCTTCGCCCTGCTCTTCCGTGCGCGTACTTAGACCGGAGGGGGCCTCGGCGGCCCCCTCCGGTACCTCCCCCGGATCGGATTGCGCCGGCGGAGCCGGCGCTCGAGCCGCGGAGTGGTCGGAGAAGCACGTGGAGTAGGCGCGCTGGTGCACCTGGGAGGGCGTCGGGGTACTGGCCGGTTCGCGCGCCGGCTTGCCGGTGCCGCCTCCTGGGGGATGCTCGAGGGGGGCCGTCGAGGCCCCCTCCGACTATCGTCGGAGGGCGCGGAGCGCGTCCTCGAGG
>JACQCN010000200.1 GCA_016201575.1 Candidatus Rokuibacteriota bacterium
CGGAACGACGAGACCACCGTGTCGTACGTCAGGCCGTACCCTACCGCGATGGCGTGCTCGAGTCCCCACCGAATGCCGGTGTGCACCGCCGGACGTACCGCCGCGAACGAGTCAGTATCCATGTTGCTCGTGGCCGGGCGGAAGGTGCAGGCCGGATGCCAGGTCTAAGTGACTGATTTTACGGTGCTAGAAGATACTGCCGTGCCAGGAAGGCTGACGTTTTTTGACCGGCCGTGCCGGCCGGGCACGTCACGAGAGAGCGGCGGTGATGGTCTGCTTCAGCTCGTCGGGAGTGAAGGGCTTGACCAGGATGCCGTTGACGCCGCCGTCGATCGCCTCGCCGACGACTTCCCGCGTCCCATGCCCGGTGATGAGGACGATCTTGAGGTCCTTGTTGAGGGCCCGGGCGCGCCGCATCACCTCGAAGCCGTTGATCCCCGGCATCTTGTAGTCCACCACCAGGAGGTCGAGTGGGTCCCCGGCGACCTTCTGGAGGGCCGTCTCGCCCTCCTGGGCGCCGTCGACCTCGTGGCCCATGCGGCCGAGCACCTTCATGCAGAGCTGCAGGATCAACGGCTCGTCGTCCACCACGAGAATGCGCATGGCCTATTGTCTCCGGCTCCGGCGCTCGTCGCGCCGCAGCTTGTATTCGATCGCGTCCACGAGCGCCCGCCAGGACGCCTCGATGATGTTGTCGGCGACGCCCACCGTCCCCCACGTCTCCTCGCCGTCGCCCGAGGTGACGAGCACCCGCGTCTTGGCCGCCGTCCCCTTCGACTCGTCGAGGATCCGGACCTTGTAGTCGAGCAGGCGCACCTGCTTGAGATTCGGGTAGAACTCCTCCAGCGCCTTGCGCAGGGCGTGGTCCAGGGCGTTCACGGGCCCGTTGCCCGACGCCGCCGTGTGCTCGGAGACCCCGCGCACGTTCAGGCGGACGGTGGCCTCCGCCATCGGCTGTCCGCTCGGGCTCGTCTTCTCCACGATCACGCGGTAGGCGTCGAGGTCGAACCACGGCCGGGCGCGCCCGAGCGCCCGCTCCATCAGCAGCTCGAAGGAGGCCTCCGCGCCCTCGAACTGGAAGCCCTGATCCTCCAGCTCCTTCAACTCGTCGAGGATCCGCCGGGAATCGGGGGTGGCGCCGTCGATGTCGATGCCGTACTCGCGCGCCTTCCAGAGGATGTTCGACTTGCCGGCCAGCTCGGAGATGAAGACCCGCCGGTGGTTGCCGACCGCCTCGGGGTCGACGTGCTCGTAGGTCTCCGGGTGCCGCTGGACCGCGGACACGTGCATTCCCCCCTTGTGGGCGAAGGCGGAGTCGCCGACGTAGGGCTGGGAGGGCCACGGCGGCCGGTTAGCCAGCTCGGAGAGCCGGGACGCGATGCGAAGCTTGTCCTCCACGGAGAACGCGATGCCGTCGCCCTGCGTCCCGTCCCGGAGCGTGGTGTCGTAGATTCTGATCAGACGCCGCACGGAGTCACTCCCGATGCGCCGAGTTCTGGCCATGATGTTCCGACCGAGCCACGAGTGTCAAGCAGGCCGCCGTGTCAGGCCGTCGTCGGGACCGCGCGGAGGGCGCACCGGCGCATGAGGTCGCCGCCCTGGGCCGCCAGCCACCCCTTCGCCGACGTGTAGCCGTACTGGAGCGCCACCCGGCTGGCGTCGAAGCCCATGGAGGGGCCGAAGAGCGGTGTGCCCCGGGGGGGCGGCTGGATCAGGAAGAACGCGGCGTGGGGGTGCCGGGCCTCCAGCTCGGCCAGGTTCCCGCGCAGCAGGTTCTGGCTGTAGATGCGGTTGGCTTGCTCCAGGATGAAGTAGAGTCCGCGGTCGCGGAGCGAGCGGTCGCCCTCGCCGTTCAGGGCCGGCACCAGCGGGTTGATCACCACCACGACGTCGGCGCCGGCGTCGGCCGCGAGGTCGGCGTGGCCGCTGTAGCCCACCCCGCCGTCGATGTAGTCCCGCCCGTCGATCATGAACGGCTCGAAGAAGCCGGGAATGGCCGAGGAGGCGGCGATCGCGTGGGAGATCGGCACGTCCGCGAACTCGCCCTGGCCGAACACCACGCGCTCGGCGCGGTCGAGGTCGATGGCCGGGATCAGCAGCGTGCGCCGGAGCGCCGCGAAGGAGTTCGACATGCCGCGCGCCTCGAACGTCGTCCGCATGTACTGCTCGAGCTGGGCCAGCGAGAAGAAGCCGGCGGGAAAGTCGCGCTCGGCGCGGGCCAGCATGTCCGGGATGGAGCTGCGGAAGCCCGTGGGCGCGTTCTTCCCGACCGCCCACACGAAGCGCGCGAACTGGACGAAGGCGCGGCGGAAGGAGTTGCTCGAGTAGACGGAGGTCCGCCGGAAGTTGAGGGGGTCGGGCAGGTCCAGCTCGAGGATCTGGTAGAGGTCGCGCGCGGAGACGCCGTTGGCGACTACCGAGGCGACGACCGCGCCCGCGCTGCAGCCGACGTAGACCTCGAACTCCGCCCCGCTCGGCTCGAGCAGCCCTTCCTCGAGCGCGGCGAGGACGCCCACCTCGTACATGCCGCCGATCACCCCGCCCCCGGCCAGGGCCAGGCCGAAGCGCGGGCGCGACCGCCGCTGCCAGAAGCGGCGCAGGCGCTCGATCATCGGCACGCGCGGGCCGCCGTTCCTAGCGCCCACCGGCCCCCGGCGCGAGCCGCGAAGCCACGCGCGCGGCCTCGTGCCGCGCCACCCACCAGCCGTAGACGATCCGCGAGCGCGTCATGGTCAGAGCTTCAGAATAGCTGAAACGACCGGGATGTCACAATTTCGCCCGTGAAGGGCGCGCGGCTCCGCCCGCTCACGCCGAAGGTGGCCGGCGCCGAGCGCCCGAAGCAGTTCTGCCCGCTGCTCGGGGAGACGCGACCTCGGGGATCGCCTTGTTGGCGCCCTTGCCGCCGTGGTTGACGAGCAGCGTGCCCTCGGACACCGTCTCGCCGGGCGCGGGCAGGCGCTCCACGTGCCCGACGAAGGCGACGTTCGCCGAGCCGATCACGAGGACGCGCGGCACAGGCGCTCCAGGAAGTCGGGCACGAAGCGGTCGCGGTCCACGGCGACGGCCACGCGGCAGTTGGAAGGCCCCTCGGCACGGCGCGTCTCGCCGCCGAGGCCGATCGTCAGGCGCACGCGCTCGAAGGTGACGAGCGAGGGATC
>JACQCN010000201.1 GCA_016201575.1 Candidatus Rokuibacteriota bacterium
ACGCGTTCATCGGCCCGGAAGGGTCCGGGCGCAAGGCGGCCGCGCTCACGTTCGCGCGCGCGCTCCTCGGCACCGAGGCCGCCACGCATCCCGACCTGCACCTGATCGAGCCGACGCCGCCGGAGACCAACCCGAAGGGCCCGAAGGCGATCCGCATCGGGGACGTCCGCGCCCTCGAGCACGCGGCCGCGCTGCGGGCCGTGCGCGGGCGCTTCAAGGTCTTCGTCATCGAGGACGCCGACCGGATGACCGGCGAGGCGCCCCAGGCCTTCCTCAAGACGCTGGAGGAGCCGCCCGCCGGCACCGTGATCGTGCTGATCCTGACGCGCGCGCGCGCCGTCCCCGCCACCGTGCTCTCGCGCTGCCAGATCGTGCGCTTCCCGCCGCGCCCCGCCGAGAGCGCGGCGGCGGAGCGCGCGGAGATCCAGACGGTGCTCCGGGAGGTGGCCGAGCAGGGCGGCGAGGCGGTGCTGCGCCACGCCCAGGGCGTGGACCGGGACCGCCACCGCGCCGAGGCGATGGTCGACGCCCTCTGGCTCTGGTACCGCGACCTGCTGCGGGCGAAGGCCGGCGTCGCCGCCGACGAGGCGGCGGCCCGGGCCGCGTCCGCGGTCAGCTTCGAGCAGATCCTGGCCGCGCTCGCCCTCTGCCGGGACGCGTGGCGGGCCCTCGGCGTCAACGTGTCGCCGCGACTGACCCTGGAAATCGTGCTGAGCCGCCTCGCGCTGCGGGCGGCATGAGGACACCCGCGATGATGCAGGACAGCCCTGCCGTCGAGCACCTGATCGGCATCCGCCTGCGAGAGACCGCGCAGGCCGACGACTACAAGCTCTCCGGCTTCGAGCTGCACGTGGGTGACATCTGCATCGTGGAGACGGCCGCGGGCACGGCCTTCGGCGAGGTGCGGCGGCCCCGGCGCGAGCTGCCGGACTTCAAGCGGGATCAGGCCTTCCGCCGGGTCGTGGGCAAGGCCACGACGTCCGAGGCCCAGGAGTGGCGCGCGCGCCGCGAGCGCGAGAAGCGCGCGATCGAGACCGGCGGGGTGAAGGCGCGGGAGAAGGGCCTCCTGATCAAGGTCGTCGACGTGGAGATCGAGCCCGACGGCTCCCGGGTGACGGTGTACTTCAACGCCGAGGAGCGCGTGGACTTCCGCGACCTCGTCCGCGACCTGGCCCGCGAGTTCCACGCGCGGATCGAGATGCGGCAGATCGGCGCCCGCGACACCACCAAGGCGCTCGACGGGATCGGGCCGTGCGGCCGCCAGCTCTGCTGCTCGTCGTACCTGCGGAAGTTCGAGCCGATCTCCGTCAAGATGGCCAAGGCCCAGGACATGCCGCTGACCGACAGCCGGCTCCTCGGCAACTGCGGCCGCCTCAAGTGCTGCCTCCTCTACGAGTTCTCGACCTACGAGGAGCTGCGCTCGCGGCTGCCGCGCGTCAACACGCCCTGCGACGTCGCCTGCGGCGGCGGGGGCTGCATGGCCGGCAAGGTGCGGTCGCTCCGGGTCCTGAAGGAGTCCGTGGTCGTCGGCTTTCCCGACGGGACCGAGGCCGAGATCCCGCTGAGCGAGCTCACCTGGGAAGGGCGGCCGCACGTGACGCTGGCCGGCCCGGAGGGAGCGAAGCCCCGGCCGTGAGCGGCCCCCGCACGTTCTACCTCACGACGCCGATCTACTACGTCAACGCGCGGCCCCATCTCGGCCACGCCTACACGACGATCGTCGCCGACGCGATGTGCCGGTACCGGCGCCTGGCCGGCGACCGCGTGTGGTTCCTGACGGGGACCGACGAGCACGGCGACAACATCGCGCGGGCGGCAGCCCGGGCCCGCGTGTCGCCCCAGGCCTACGCGGACGAGATCTCGGCCGCGTTCCGGGACGCCTGGAAGCGGCTGGGCATTGGCAACGACGACTTCATCCGGACGACGGAGCCCCGGCACCAGAAGATCGTCCAGGCGATCCTCCAGACCCTCCACGACGCCGGCGAGATCTACTTTGGCAAGTACGGCGGGCTCTACTGCTTCGGCTGCGAGCGCTTCTACACCGAGAAGGAAACCGCCGACGGCAGCTGCCCCCAGCACCTCACGCCGCTGCAGTTCATCGAGGAGGAGAACTACTTCTTCAAGATGTCGAAGTACCAGGACTGGTTGATCGGGTACCTCGAGGCCCACCCGGACCTGATCCGCCCCGAGCGCTACCGCAACGAGGTGCTGGGCTTCCTGCGCGAGCCCCTGCAAGACCTGTCGATCAGCCGGCCCAAGACCCGGCTCACCTGGGGCATCCCCCTGCCCTTCGACGACCGCTTCGTCACCTACGTGTGGTTCGACGCGCTCATCAACTACGCCTCCGCCCTCGGCGGGCCGGGCGCGCCGGCCTACGCGACCTTCTGGCCCCACGTGCAGCACCTGATCGCGAAG
>JACQCN010000202.1 GCA_016201575.1 Candidatus Rokuibacteriota bacterium
GGCGCCGACGAACCCCGTGGCGCCCGTGACGAGCGCGTCGGTCACACCTCCCCCTCGGCGATCTCCGCGAGCACCTGGGCGACGGCCGTCAACGCGACCGCGGCGCCGCGCCGGAGCGCGAGCGCGCGGCCGAGGAGCGCCGGCCGCCGCAGCACGAGCGCCGCCGCGCGGCCCGGCTGGGTCCGGCCCTCGTCGTCGACGAGGTCGCCCAGCTCCCGCGGCACCCGCTGCGTCGCCGTGTCGCTGACCGCGCGCACGACCACCGCGGGGACGCCGCGGCGGGCGGCGGCCGCCAGGATCGCCGCGGACTCCATGTCGACGGCCACCGCGCCCGTGTCCCGCCGGAGCGCGGCCTTGGCCTCGGGGCTCTCCACGATCGCGCTCGCCGTGAGGAGCGGCTCGACGGTGGCGGCCCGGCCCGCGCGCGCGGCCGCGGCCATCGCGCGGGCGTGCCCCGCCGGATCGACCGCGAGGCGCGCGCCGGAGAGGGTGAGCACCTCCCGCGGCAGCACGAGGGCGCCGGGCCCGGCGAGCACGGGCGAGAGGGCCCCGCAGGTGCCCGCGGAGACCACGAGCGCCGGGGCCCCGCCCGCGAGCCAACGCGCCTCCAGCCGGGAGGCCCGCAGCCCCACCGGAACCACCTCGATACGCCCGCCCGCGAAGCGCGGGAACGGGCTCGACGACCGGCGGGCGAGGCCGAGCTCCCTGGCCAGCGCGCGCGCCTCCAGGTTCATCGCGGTCAGCACGAGGAGCCGGCTCACCGCGCCTCGGAGTCGTGCGCCTTGGGTTCGGCCTGCTCCTTCTCCTTGCGCCGGAGCCACGCGGCATACGAGTTGCCCGCCGCCGTGTCCTTGCCGGTGAACCTGACGGTCCGGATCTGGGCGTACGGGATCCTGAACGGCCCGGCGCCGGCGGCGTCGAACATCTGGATGAACGGCTCGGGGGCGCCGGCGTTGCGATTGAAGATGTAGCCGTGGACCTCGCTGCCGTCGGTCTTGATGACGGTCGTGTTGCCGCGGTAGTCGAAGGCGAGATCGATGACCCGCGCGAGCGGCAGGTCCGGGCCCACCTCCGGCTCCCAGCCCTCCAGCGTCTCGTCCCGCTCGCTCATCAGAGCTTGCCGGTGACCGTGACCGCGACCGTCTCGCGGAAGCCCCGCCACGAGCCGAACGTCTCGTTCACGGCCGTGGCCTCGAACCCGCAGTGGACCATGCAGTCGCGGCACTTCTCATTGCCGCTCTTCTTGCCGTACTCCTCCCAGCGGGTGGTCTCGAGCAGCTCCTGGAAGGTCTCGGCGTAGCCTTCCTGGAGCAGGTAGCACGGGCGCTGCCAGCCGAAGATGTTGTAGGTGGGGTTGCCCCACGGCGTGCACTCGTAGTCGTGCTCGCCCATGAGGAAGCGCAGGAAGAGCGGCGACTGGTTGAACTTCCAGCGCCGCGCGGGGTTCGACAGCATCGTGGAGAAGAGCTCGTGAGTCCGGCTCTTCCGCAGGAAGTGCACCTGGTCGGGCGCCTTCGAGTAGCTGTAGCCCGGCGAGAGCATCATCCCCTCCACGCCGAGGTCCATCATCGCGTCGAAGAACTCCCGCACCCGGAGGGGGTTCGCGCCCTCGAAGAGGGTGGTGTTGGTGGTGACGCGGAAGCCGCGGCGGAGCGCCTCCCGGATCCCCTCCACCGCCTGGTCGTAGACGCCGTCGCGGCACACGGCGGCGTCGTGCTCCTCCCGCGGGCCGTCCATGTGCACGCTGAAGCTCAGGTACTTGGACGGGCGGAACAGCCCCGCCTCGAGCTTCTCCCGGAGGAGGATCGCGTTCGTGCACAGGTAGACGTACTTCCCGCGGGCCACCAGCGCCTCCACGAGCCGGCCGATGTCCGGATACATGAGCGGCTCGCCGCCGGGGATGCTGACCATGGGCGCGCCGCACTCGTCGACCGCCTTCAGGCACTGCTCGACCGTGAGGTGCTTCTTCAGGATCTGGGCCGGGTACTGGATCTTGCCGCAGCCGGAGCAGGCGAGGTTGCAGCGGAACAGGGGCTCGAGCATCAGCACCAGCGGGTAGCGCGGCCGGCCGCGAAGCTTCTGCCGAAGCACGTAGGTCGCCACCGTCCACATCTGCGAGGCTGGCACGCTCATGCGGGACGTCCCCTCTCCGACTCGGAGGGGGCCTCGGCGGCCCCCTCCGATGCCCTAAGAAACCGAGTTGCGCCGGCGGAGCCGGCGCTCGAACGAGCACGGTCGACGACGCGCAGTCTTCGCGAGACCATCCCTAGTCGGAGTCGAAGGCCGTCCGCGAGCTCGACGAGAAGACGCCCCGGCCGGCCTGTCCGCCGCCCAGAGCATAGCAGGACCACAGGAGGAACAGCGAAACGTGCAGGAGGGCGCCGAGGAGGAACAGGCTCGGCGCGCGGATCCACCAGCTGATGATCAGGTTGAAGCCCAGCACCAGGGAATAATGGGAGAGCCCGAAGGGGATGCCGATGCGGGTCGAGGCGAGCTCCGCGATCCACGCCACCAGGAAGGCCCACACCGAGAAGAGGAGGGTCCGGCCCGGCCCGAGGTCGCGGAGGGCGAGGACGAGATAGATCACCACGAAGGCAAACACGTACGGCCGCAGGGCAACCGTCTGGATGAGCAGATCCATTCGAACCGGCGCCCCCACGATACCGTCATACTCCCCGTCTCGCAAGATCAATTCGTCTCGCGAGATCCGTTCATATGTTAGCATCCGAGACCGTGACGCGCGTGGACTCGGCCATCGCTAGCGCAGAGGCTTGCCTGCTGGGCCGGCAGGCGGCTGACGGCCACTGGGTGGGCGAGCTCGAGGCGGACACGACGATCACGGCCGAGTTCCTCCTCCTCTGCCACCTGATCGATCGCGTGAAGCCCGAGCGGGAACGGAAGATGGTGGCCTACCTGCGGGAGCGCCAGCTTCCCAACGGCGGGTGGAACCTCTTCGAGGCCGGCCCCGCCGATCTGTCGGCGACGATCAAGGCCTACTTCGCCATGAAGATGGCCGGCGTATCGCCGACCGATCCGGACATGGTGCGGGCGCGCGCCCGCATCCGCGCCATGGGCGGGCCCGTGAAGGCCAACATCTTCACGAAGATCCTGCTGGCGCTCTTCGGCGAGTACGACTGGAACGGCGTGCCGGCGATGCCGGTGGAGATCATGCTCCTGCCGCGCCGCTTCTACTTCAACCTCTACGAGGTCTCCTACTGGTCGCGGACGGTCATCGTTCCGCTCCTGATCCTGATGGACCGGAAGCCCGTGAAGTGGCTGCCGGCCGAGAAGTCGCTCGACGAGCTGTGGCCCGAGCCGCGGGAGACGACGAGCCTCCGCTTCCCCCGCGTGCCCGCCCCGTTCAGCATGAAGGCGCTGTTCTGGAAGAACTTCTTCATCGCCGTGGACGACGGGCTCAAGATCTGGGAGCGCTTCTCCCCGCGCCCGTTCCGGAAGCGGGCGGTCGACGCGGCGCGGGGCTGGCTGGAGGAGCGCCTGGCCGTCCCGGGCGGGCTCGGCGGGATCTTCCCGGCGACGACGAACGCGGTCCTCGCCCTCCGCACCCTCGGTTATCCCGAGGACCACCCGCTCGTCCTCGGCCAGCTCAAGGAGCTGGACGCGCTGGCCGTGGAGACGGCGGACAGCCTCCACTACCAGCCCTGCATGTCGCCGATCTGGGACACCGCGATCGCGGTCTACGCGATGGTCGAGAGCGGGGTTGCCCCCGACGACCCGGCGCTGGCGCGGGCCGCCGAGTGGATGCTCGACAAGCAGATCCTGGTCCCGGGCGACTGGCAGGTGAAGCGGCCGAACGTGGAGCCGGGCGGGTGGGCGTTCCAGTACGACAACGATTTCTACCCCGACCTCGACGACACGGCGATGGTCCTGATGGCCCTCGAGAAGGTCAGGGGGCTCGACCCCGCCCGGCTCCGCTTCGCCCGCGACCGCGGCCTGCGGTGGTTCCTCGGCATGCAGGGCTCGGAC
>JACQCN010000227.1 GCA_016201575.1 Candidatus Rokuibacteriota bacterium
ATTCCCGCACCTCAGTTGATGAAACTGAACCTCCTGTCTCTGACCGCCTAAAGTCGCGGGTCGTTGGGTTGAGCCGCCGAAGCTGAGAAGAGGCTCACGGACGCCGCGTCTTACCGGCGTTCTTCATTAAGAACCGCACCGAATGCCGGCGCAGCGCCCGTGGGGAAGGCAGTGGCGCGAGTGACGCGAGCCTGGTGAACTTAGGGGGCTCTGCTGCTCGCTCGAGGCGAGCATGTCCTCGAAGAGTCCCGCCTCCTTGCCGGCGATGCCAGCGATGCCGCCCTGCACGTCCTTGGCCGAGGCAAGGAAGCGCACCGACGGCCGCCGCCCCTGGGCGAGCTTCGACCTGCCGCCGGGCAGGAGTTGGTAGTGCTTGTCCGGTTCGCGGAAGGCGTCGCAGATGACGACGCGGTCGACGACGGAGGCCATCGAACCTTCCGGTCTTCCGCCTTACAGGGCGACTTCCAGCGGCTTGTCGCGCATCGCGCTCACGCGCAGCACGGAAAAGCCGATCACGTGGCCCTGCTCGTCCACCTTCTCCATCACCTGGTCGCTCTCCGTTTCCCGGAAGTAGCCCGGTTTCTGGTCGAAGATCACTTCCAGGTAATCCCCTTCCTGGTCGTACCAGATCTTCAGCTTTCTCTCGGCCATAGCGCCACTCCTCTCTTGATGCGGTCGGTCAGGTACGGGGTGAGCACAAAGGCGTCGTCGCCCGCCACCTTGACCACCACGCACAGGTATCTATCGCCCACCCGCGTGGTGATCTACGCTCGCTCCCCGCCGGCGAGCGATTCGTTCACAAACCCTGAGGCGTATGCCGCATACGCCGCAGGGAGGAGTGACCGAGCCAACGACGCAGCCGGGCCTTCTTCAGCGGCCGGCTACACGCGCGAGGCGCGGCCGGCCCAGTACGGCTCCCGCAGCAGGCGCTTGAGCAGCTTGCCCGCCGCGTCGCGCGGGAAGTCGGCGTGGAACGACACCTCGCGCGGCACCTTGTAGCCGGCCAGCCGCTCGCGCGCGAAGTCGACGACTTCCGGCGCCGTCAGCGTCTGGCCGGCGCGCGGCTGGACGGCGGCGTGCACGCGCTCGCCCCAGTCCTCGTCGGGCACGCCGAAGACGGCGACGTCCTGGATCTTCGGGTGGCGGTGCAGCACGTCCTCGATCTCCGCCGGGTAGATGTTGACGCCGCCCGAGATGATCATGTCGCGCTTGCGGTCGCAGATGTAGACGAAGCCCTCCTCGTCCATCCAGGCGACGTCGCCCACGGAGAGCCAGTCCCCGCGCGCCGTCTGCCGCGTGGCCTCCGGCTGCTTGTGGTACTCGTCGAAGACGCCGGGGTGGCGGCGGACGAAGAGCTCGCCGGGCTGCCGGGGCGGCAGCCGGGTGCCGGCGTCGTCGAGGATCGCCAGCTCCATCCCGGGGGCGGCAGCGCCGCAGGAGCCCGGCTTGCGCAGGATGTCCTCCGGGCGCAGGACCGTGTTGATGCCGAGCTCGGTGGAGCCGTAGAACTCGTAGACGGCGGGCCCGAACATCTCGAGCGCCGCCTCCTTCACCCGCATCGGGCACGGGGCCGCCGCGATCACGAGCGCCCGCATCGAGCTCACGTCGTAGCGGCCCCGCACCGCGGCGGGCAGGTCGACGATGCGCTTGAGGAGCGTGGGCGCCATGAAGGTCGTCGTGCAGCGGTGCCGCTCGATCAGGCGGAGCGCCTGCTCCGGGTCGAACTTCGGCATGACCACCACGGTGTTGCCGAGCATCTGGGCCCAGACGGCGAAGGCGCCCGGCGCCGAGTGGTAGAGCGGGCCCGCCACGAGGTGGACGTGGTCCGGATCGACGACGCCGAGCGCGTGGAGCGTCGGGAGCGCCGCAGCGGGATCGGCGGCGCGCCGCAGCGCGCCCTTCGGCTTCCCGGTCGTCCCGGCCGTGTAGACCATCGAGGCGCCGAGCCCGGCGGCGTTCACCGGATACGGCGCCGGCGAGCCGGCCGCCACCAGGTCGTCGAGGTGGCGGGCCCAGGGGCGCCGCTCGGCGCCGATGAGGATCCACTCGCGCACCTTGCCGGCGCCCGGCCGCACCGCCTCCGCCACGGACAGGAACTGGTCGCCCACGAACACCGCCGTCGCGTCGGCGTCGGCGAGGATGTAGGCGACCTCGGGCGCGGTGAGCCGGTGGTTCATCGGGACCGGCACGGCGCCCACCGCCCGCGCGGCCGCGCCGGCCAGCAGGTAGTCCAGCGAGTTCCCGGCATGGAGGACCACGCGGTCGCCCGGTTCGAGGCCCAGGCCCGCCAGCGCGTGGGCGAACCGGTTGCGCGCGTCCACGAAAGCCCGCCAGGTGACCGCGCGCTCGTCCTCGACGATCGCGGGGCGGTCCGGCTGGCGCTCGGCGTGCGCGGCGAAGATGTCCATCTCAGAAGTAGCCCGGGTCCCCGGGCAGGAGCACGCGCTGGGTCTCGCCCTCCTTGATCACGCGGGGGCGGATCGCCGGCACCTCCCGCGCGCCGAGCCGCGCGAGCAGTTCGGGGATGGTCGGCGCGAGGGCCAGCAGCTCGAGGTTCTTGATCGTGGGGGACCGCAGCGAGATCTCGCCGCGCCGCCGCGCCGCCAGCGCCTCCGGCGGCGTGAGCCAGCGCACCCCGATGATCTCCTTGTCGTCGGCCACTGCCTCCTGGCCCGGCGGCAGCTCCGCCGCGAAGAACCGCGTATCGAAGCGGATCGGGTTCTCCTCCGGGGTGATCCAGTGGGCGAAGTAGACGAGGCGGTCGGTGGCCAGCGTGAGGCGCTCGGCCCGGATCATGTCCCAGAACGCCCGGTTGTCGGCGTGACAGGCGCGGCGGTACGCGGCGAACCGCTCGCCCCGCAGCTCCACGAAGCCGCCCCCCGCATCGTAGGCGAGCAGGACGCCCACCTCCTCGAACGACTCGCGGAGCGCGCCCACCCAGTAGCCGACGGCGGCGCGCGCGTCGTCGAGGCCCAGCCGCGCGGCGGCGGAGAGCGCGGTGAGCCCACGGCACCAGGCGACGGCGTCCGCGGGGTTGTCGTCGGCCTCGATCTTCCCGCCCGGGAACACGTAGTCGCCGCCGGCGAACCGGCTGGCGTGATGGCGCTGCGTGAGTAGCACTTCCAGCGCGCCGCGGGTCCGGAGCAGGGCGAGCGTCGCGGCGGGTGCGGGAATGACCGGCGTCATCGGGACCCACGCATTGTGCCACAGGCGGCGGCGCCCGGGTCGCCCGATCGCGCGCGTTGCGGACCCCGGGAGGCCGTGCTACGGTTTGCCGCGATCGCCACCTCCCAGGAGGTCCTGATGGGTGCCGAAGCCAACCTGAAGGCCCGCAACATCACGCTCCCCGAGCCGAACAAGCCGGCCGCCAACTACGTGCCCGCCGTCCAGACCGGAAAGCTCCTGTTCGTCTCCGGCCACGGACCGCTGAAGGACGGCAAGGCGACGGTCGCCGGCAAGGTCGGCAAGGACCTGACCACCGAACAGGCCTACCAGGTCGCGCGCGACGTGGGGCTCCTGCTG
>JACQCN010000074.1 GCA_016201575.1 Candidatus Rokuibacteriota bacterium
GAGGTAGGCCTCGATCACCTTGCGATCGGCCTGGATCTGGGCCGGGGTCCCCTCGGCGATCTTCTCCCCGAAGTTGAGCACAGCGATCCGGTCGGCGACCTCCATGACCAGGTCCATCGTGTGCTCGATCAGGAAGATCGTCTTGCCGAGCTGCCGGAGCCGCTGGATGTCGGCGGTGAGACGGGCCAGCTCGACGGCGCTCATCCCCGCCGCCGGCTCGTCGAGCAGCAGGAGGACGGGATCGGTGGCCAGCGCCCGGGCCAGCTCGAGCCGGCGCTGCTCGCCGAAGTTGAGGTTCTCGACCAGATCGTCCCGCTTCGCCCCGAGCCCCGCCAGCTCCAGCAGCTCCTCCACCCGTTCCCGGTCGCCGCGCCGGCCATCGTCGCCGCGCGGGGCCCGCCGGAGGGCCACCCGGACGTTGTCGAAGGCGGTCATGCGGGTGAACAAGCGGATGTTCTGGAACGTCCGGCCAATCCCCAGGCGCACGATCTCATGTGTCCGGGCGCCCGCGATCGGGTGCCCGTCGAACGCGATGGTCCCTGCCGTCGGCGGCAGGACGCCGGTGACCACGTTGAAAAGCGTCGTCTTCCCGGAGCCGTTGGGGCCGATGAGGGCGAAGATCGACGACCGCGGCACCTCGAGGCTCACCTCGTTGAGCGCCGCGAGCCCCCCGAAGTGGCGGGAGACGCGGTCGACCTGGAGGATCGCCGACAGGCTCACGGCACGTCGCCTCCCCGCGGCATCGGGCGCGGCCGGACCCACCGCTTCGCGCGGAGGACCAGCGCCTCGTCGACGAGGCCGCGCGGCCGCACGAGCATGGTCACGATGATGAGCCCGCCGTACACGAACATTCGCAGCTCGTGGAGCACGCGGAGCCCCTCGGTGAGACTCACCAGCAGCACCGCTCCCAGGATCGGCCCCACGAAGCTCCCGAGCCCGCCCAGGATCGGGTAGGTGATGGAGGCGATCGCGAGCGGCAGCGCGACCATGTCGTGATCGATGTAGCTGCTGAAGTGGATGAAGAGGCCCCCGCCCAAGCCGGCCACGGCGCCGGCGGCGCCGAAGGCCAGCACCTTGACCCGGGTCACGTCGATTCCGACCGTCGCCGCCGCCACCTCGTCCTCCTCGACGGCCCGGAGCATCGCCCCGAGCTTCGAGCGGTCGAGGAGGTAGAAGAGGACCGCGACACCCGCCACCACCGCCGCGATGATCCCGAGGAACTGGAGCCCGGTGAACCCGCGATCGAAGACGTAGCGCACGTGGCGGAAGCCCTCGGCGCCGTTGGGGCCGACCACCCGGTCGCCGATGGTTTTCGTGTAGCGGATGTTGAGGAAGACGAGCCGCACGACCTCGCCGAAGCCGTAGGTGGCGATGGCCAGGTAGAGGCCGCGCACGCGGAGGGCGGGAAAGCCGACGACGATCCCGATCAGGCCGGCGAGGAGGGCGCCGAGGACGAGCGAGGGCAGCAGCGGGAGCCCCCACAGCGCGGTGCCCATGCCGGCCAGATAGGCGCCGATGGCGAAGAAGCCCTGCTGGCCGAAGGACATCTGGCCGCTGATGGCGACCAGGTAGACGCTCAGGCCGAGGAGGGCGTGGATGCCGACGATCGAGGCGATGGCGACGTAGTAATCCATCGTCAGTCGACGTCGGGGGGAGCGGGCGCCGCTCCTCCCCGACGCCCCCCACCGGCTATCGTCGGCGCCGATTTCTTCACGCCTGCTCAGGTGGCTCGCGCGCCGGCCAGCCCCGCCGGCCGGACGACCAGGATCGCGAAGAGGAGGAGGAAGGCGAGGATGTCGCGGTAGCTCGTGCCGAGGAACCACATCGTCTCGAACTCGAGCACGCCGAGCAGGAGGCCGCCCAGGATCGCGCCCCGGAGGCTGCCGAGCCCGCCCAGCACGGTCACCACCAGCCCCTTGCCGGTCAGCCACACCGCCATCTCCGGCCGCGCCGCTCCCACGCTGACGACGGCGAAGAACCCGATGACGCCGGCCAGCGCCGAGGTCAGGGCGAAGGTCAGCACGTTAATCCGGCGCAGGCTCACGCCGAGGATCTGCGCGGCCTGGGGCCGCTCGGCCACCGCCCGCATGGCGCGGCCGAGCCGGGTCCGGTGGATGAGGAAGAAGATCAGCGAGAAGCAGACGAGGGCCGCCACCAGGATCGCGAGATAGTCCGGGCGAACGAGGAACGGCCCCCAGGCCAGCGACTCCTCCCCGAACGGGCGCGCGTACTCGAGACCCACCGCGCCGGTCGCGTGCACGATCGCCTCGTCGATCACGATCAGCATCCCGATCGTCGTCAGGAGCGGCGCCAGCTCGTGGCCCTTGCGGAGGAAGCGGAAGCACACCAGCTCCACGAGGAAGCCCACCGCCACCGCGCCGGCGATGCTCGACAGCAGCATCACCCACGCCGGGACCCCGAACAGGTAGAACGGGATCAGGCTCACGTACGCGCCGGCCATGATCGTCGAGCCGTAGGCGAGGTTCAGCTTCCGCATCACGCCGAAGAGGATCGTGAAGCCGCCGCCGATCAGGGCGTAGAGGCTGCCGTACATGAGGCCGTTGAGGAGTTGCTCGGTGGCGTCGAGCAGGATCCTGGGCACGCGGTCGCTCCGATCACGGCGCCCCCGGGACGTGGGCCGTCCCGGGGGGCGCCGGGTTCACCGGATCAGTTCTGCTTCAGATTGGCGGGCAGCCAGAACACCGTCCACTTCGCGCTCTTCACCTGGACCAGGATCATGTCCTTGTCGACGTCCCGGGGCCTCACGGGGTGGTCGTCCGGATTCATCTTGATCTTCCCGACCACGCCCTGGAAGGTCCCCACCCTGGCGAGGAGATCGCGCACCTTGCGCCGGTCCTCCAGCAGCGACTCCTCGGTGTTCTTGATGCCGGCCTTCTCGATGAGGACCTTCATCAGGTGGACGTTCTCGTACGCCGGCACGCTGTGGATGTGGCTGTCGGCGCTGTACCGCTCCCAGGCCTTGTCCGCCACCTGTTTCGCCTTCGCAGTGATCGGCGCGAAGTTCGACGGCGCGATGAGACCCTCGGCCACGTCCGGGCACTGGCGGAGCACCTCGCCGGCGGCGATGCTGGTGACGCCGATGATGATCCTGGGCTTGACGCGCTGGCGGTGCAGCTCGCGGAAGGACGGGCAGGTGCTCGGCGTGTGGGTGAGGCTGAAGTAGATGTCGGCGTTGGCCCGGCGGAGCTTCGCGACCTGGGCGCCGAACTCGTTGTCGAGCCACCGCCAGTCCACGACCTCGACGACCTGGTGGTACTTGTGGCGCTCGAGCGCGGGCTGGAGCGCGAGCTTCCAGGTCGAGGCCGAGTGGGCGAAGTCCGACTCGTAGGCCACCATGACCGTCTTGAGGTCGGGATAATTCTCCTTCAGGTACTTCACGACGAAGTCGTACATCGCCGGCTCGTCGGGGGTGTTGCGGAACACCCACGGAGAGAGCTTGGCGAGGCCGAACTTAGTGGCGGTGTCGGTGAAGAAGAGGAGCTGGAGCCCGGTGTCGCCGGGATCGTCCAGCCGCTTCTGGAGAGTGCCGAAGACGGGCTCCGCCACCGACGAGCAACTCGGCCCCAGCGAGAAGAGCACCTTGTCCACGGTGGCCAGCCGCCGCACCACCGCCAGCCCCTGCTCGGGGTTGCAGGCGTCGTCCTCGGCGTAGAGCTGCATCTTGACCCGCTTGCCGCCCACCACGAGGCCGCCGGCCTCGTTGATCTCGTCGATCGCGAGGCTGGCCAGGCCGTGCGAGGACTTCCCGAAGAAGGCCCCGGGACCGCTGAGCGCCCACATCGCGCCGATCCGCACGGTGCCTTCGGACTGAAACGCGCCCGCCCCTGCCGGCCACGCGAGCAGGGCGCCGAGCGCCACGACGCTTCCGATCCGCCATAGCCGCTTCATCGTCGGCCTCCTTTAGGAACTCGGAGGGGGGCTCTGCCCCCCTTCCGAACCTCCCCCCGATGGATTGCGCCGGCGGAGCCGGCGCTCGAACCGCTGATTACTCCGATGCGCCGCTGTCTCGTCGAAGGGGCCCGGCGGCCCCTCCGAGCCTCCCCACGAATCGAGTCGCGCCGCCCAGAGCCGAGTTGCGCCGGCGGAGCCGGCGCTCGAACAGGCGGTCGACTCCGACGCGCTCCTACCGCCCGAGCAGGAGAATGGACCGGGCTTCCGGCTCGCCCCCGGCTCGCTCCAGGTACTTCACGCGCACCACCCCACCCCGCCGGACGGCCGCGAGCGAGGTCTCCGTCCGGCACACGATCACCTCGGTCTCGGGGTCGACCGCCATCCGCCGCCGCTCCCCGCTCTGCACGTCGGTGAGCACCAGAAGCCGCCGGGCCGGCTCGATCCCCTCGACCCGGCCGACCATGAGCCGCTCCTCGTGGGCGGCGGCGCCGGCGGGCAGCAGCGAGAGGAGCCCCACGAGCGCGACCAGCGGCCGCCGGCTCACCGGGCGCCCTCGATCACGATCAGGTTCGCGATCCCGTCCGGGCCGACCACCTCGTAGAACGCGCTCACCACCATGCCCTTCTTCACACGGTCGAGGCCCACCCCTTCCCCGCCGCAACCGAAGATCCGGGCGTCAGGCCGCGCCCGCAGCTCGACCCGCACCGGTCGGCCCCGGACATCACGGACGACCACGAGGCGCCCGGCCCCCGCGTCGACCGACTCGATCCGCCCCTGGATCTCGCGCTGGACGAGGCCGTTGGCCGAGGCGTTCCCCGGCGCCCCGCCGGCACCGAGCCACGCGAGCACAGCGGCGACGGCCACCGCCTGCCTCATGGGCGCGCCACCGTCTCCGTCACGGCGCGAAGGAACCGGCGGCGCTGCTGGTCGAACGCTTCCGGCGCCGGTGGCGCGCCCGTCTCCGGGTCGGGCAGCGCGCGGGCCATCGCGTCGAGGGCGGCCCGCGCGATGGTGCCGGCGCCCGGATCGCGCACGTTCAGGTAGGCCTCGAGGGCCACGCCGTAATAGCGCGGGACGAGGGCGTACAGGCGGGCCGCTGTCTCCGGCTGGTCCAGGCGAGCGGCGAGCGACTCCAGCAGCTCCTCGATCAGCACGACGAACATCTCCCGGAGCGCCGCGTGGACCGCCTCTCGGTCGCGCGCGCCGAGCGCGGCCTCGAGGCGCGGCGCGAGCCGGCTGCCGCGCTCTCGATCGACCCGCTCCGCCTCCGTCTTCAGGCTTCCCGACCAGCGGGTGAGCTGATAGCCGGCCTTGAACACCAGCCCCGGCTCGCTCGGCCGGAGCAGCCACCTCCGGAACCCGCCGGGCTTGAGTCGTACCCGCGTGTCGCCCGTGTACACGCCACGGGCGACCGCGAAGCTCCCGGCCGGGTCGTCGACGAGCAGCAGGAGCACGCGGGCGTCGCGGGTGAGCTGGGTCTCGGGCGCCTCGTACACCGTGTGGAAGAGGTGGGCGCCGGCCAGGTCCGGCGCGAGCGCGAAGGCTCCCAGCCCGATCGCGAGCCCCGCTCCCCGCAGTCGACGGCTCACGAGCCTCCCATGCGGCGGTCGCGCACGAGCACCACCAGGTAGCAGACGAGGGTCGCCCAGATGGCGAGGATCGCCGCCCCTCCGAACGGCACGAAGAACGCCCATTCGACCGGGGACCGGAGCCGGGCCACGCCCCAGTACGGGATCAGCCAGCCGAGAACGAGCCAGCCCGGCGGGTAGAGGGCGCCAAGCGAGACGAGCACGCACAGCGCGTGCTGGAGCCGCTCCGGCAGCGGCAAGTTCACGATGGCGAGCGAGACGAGGAGGATCAGCATGCCGAGGCCGAGGCCGTGGACGTGGAGCATGCGGACGGCGTTGTTCGATTGCTCCACCACCTCCGCGATCCGGGCCTGGTCGATCACCTCGGCCCCGGCGAAGCCGTGGACCTCGGGCCGCTTGACCACCTCGCGCCGCGCGAGGTCGTAGAGGCGGTCCTGAAAGCGCACGAGCGCCCCTCCCGCCGACGCTCCCACCGCGAACATGCAGAGGCTGGCGACCAGGGCGATGACCGGCGGGCGGCGGAGCGTGGCGTTCACCGATCCTGTGGGTCCATCGGGCACTACCGGTCGGGCTGCGGCGGATCGAGGGAGTCGAGCGCGCTCCGGAAGCGCTGATCGAAGAGAAAGCCGAGCGCGACCGACAGGGTCGCTCTCACCTTCTCCCGGTCCGCCACCGCCCGGTCGGAGACGAAGATGGCCGCCGGGGAGAGGTGGACGTCCGGCTGCTTCCTCAGATCGGCTTCGAGCCAGCGGAACATGCGCCGGCGGCCGCCCTCGCCGAAGCGGGCGATCTTCGCCTCGCTCACGATGACGAGGGGGAGCAGGTCGGCGCGGATCACGGGCGCGCGGCGGAACCGGGTCAGCAGGCTCGCGTAGGTCTCGTCCACCACGCTCAGCTCGAAGTCGCCGCCGGGTTGCGCGTCGTGGTTGATCTGCACGATGAGGCCGTAACGCGGCGAGACCTGACGGACGCCGGCGAAGTTCGTCTCGATCGGCGGAACCCTCCTGCCGGCGACGGTGAACTGAGCGCCGGCCGAGCCGGCAAGTGCGGCAAAGACCGCGAGCGCGGCCGCGGTGAACGCCGCGAGGATGCCGCTCCACCTGCTCGGACCGCTCATCGTCAGCGTGGTGGTCTGTGAAAGTGTCAACGCCCCCGGCTCCATTCACCCGCACCCTGAAGGCTGGACCCGCTAAATGGCACGAATCTCCGTCCGCGAAAGGTCCCTGTCAAGCGCCTTCTTGATCCGCCTTGACCACTGCCGTCGCCCGCCGCGCCACGGCCCCTGGCCCGCCGGAAGGGCACGCCGTCACGCCGCCATAACCTCGCCGCCGCGGGCGCGCGGCGGGTCTTGCGTAAACCCCGGCGGTGACGCAGAATCCCTGCCATCCTGACGGGCGGCCGCGGCGGCCGCCGAGGGGCGGTCGGTGGAATGAAGTCGCAACGGCGCGCGGCCGACGGACCGATTATCCCGGCGCATCCGGCGCAGGCGCTGTCCGAGATCACGCGGGCGTGGGAAGCGTTCGTCGCCTCCGGCGAGTTCCGGGGCCGGACGCCACGGCCGCACATCGCCCGGGCCTGGCAGCGATGCCGGGAGCTGGGGATCAGCCCTCTCACGGAGCGGACCCCCACCGTGCTCTCCCAGGACGAGATCGAAGCGGCGCTCCGCCGCGAGGACCTCGGATCGGTGGGCCGGCAGGTGCTCGACGAGTTCGAGGCCGCCGTCGAGGGTACGAGCCACGTGATCGTGCTGGCGGACGCCGAAGGCCGGATCATCCACGCCGCCGGGCACCGCAAGCTCCAGCGTTACACCGAGCGCCTGAACTTCATGCCGGGCGGCGCCTGGGCGGAGTCCGTCGCCGGTCCCAACGGCGTCGGCACCCCCCTCGCCATCGGCCGCCCCGATCTGGTGTTCGGCAGCGAGCACTACTGCCGGGACTTCCACCCCTGGGTGTGCTACGGCTGTCCGGTCCGCGCCCCGGGCCGCGGCCGGATCATCGGCGTGGTGGACCTGTCGGGCCCGGCCGCCAAGGCGCAGGTGCCGGCCTTCGCGCTCA
>JACQCN010000228.1 GCA_016201575.1 Candidatus Rokuibacteriota bacterium
GGATCTCGTCGCGCAGCGCCCGCGCCAGCTCCGGTGCGCCGGCGACCGGACGGAAGTCGAAGTAGATCGACGAGTAGAGCAGGTTCTGGGGCGCCGGCTCCCGGATCCACTCGCCAAAGTACCCACGCCACACGGCGAGCGGCTGGCACCACCGGGGGTTCGAGGCCATGGACCCTCCCGGGCAGCGAGGATACCCGAGCCGAAGCAGCTCGTCGATCACGCGCTCCGCGAGTGCCGCGAAGTACGCGCGGCTCCACGTCTCGAGCCCGGACGGCGGGTCCTCGTAGACGAGGGCGTTGTCCTGGTCGGTGCGGAGCGTCTGCTCGCGCCGGCCCTCGCTGCCGAGCACGAGCCAGCAGAAGGGGACGGGCGGACCGGCGGGCTCGGTCTCGCGGAGGTCGCGCTCCACGAGGGCGAGCACGCGGCGGATCACCAGGTCGTTGAGCTCCGAGACGATCCGGCCGACCTCGTAGCCGCTCAGCCCCTCGCCCACGAGGCGCCGCGTGGCGTCGGTGAGCTCCGGCATGAGGCGCACCAGCTCGTCGAGCGACTCGCGCGTCTGGATCGCGCGGGAGAGCTCGAGCGGCGCCCGCGCCGGGAGGGCCAGCAGCTCGCGGCTCGAGACGACCGCGACGGGGCGGCCGCCCTCGACGACCAGCAGGTGATGGATGTCGCGGCGGCTCATCTCCAGCAGCGCTTCGAGCACGAACGCCTCGGGTGAGACGCTGACGATCGGCCGGGTCATCACGGTGGCGACGGGCTCGTCCGGCGACCGGCCCGCGGCGAGCACGCGCGCGCGCAGGTCGCGGTCGGTGACGATCCCCTCGGGCTGGCCGGCCTCGTCGAGGACGATGATCGAGTCGACCTCGCGCGCGTCCATCACCCGGGCGGCGGCGGCGATCGTGTCCCCGGCCGCGCAGGTGACCGGCGGGGACTTCACGAGCGCACGAATCTGCAGCCTGAGCGGGGAGGCGGCCTCGGCCAGTTACTTCTTCTCCCTGGACGCGTCCGTCTTCAAGTCCGTCTTCGCGTCCGTCTTCTCGTCGGTCTTGTCGCCCGTCACCCCGCTCTCGGTGCCCCCGTAGACCTTCCACACGTCCTCGGACATCCGCGGGGCGCGCCTGGCCTTCTCGGCCGGGGTCAAGCCGCCCGGCTCGTCGGAGCACCCGGCGAGGATCAGCGCGGCCAGGACGAGGATGACGGGGCGCATGCCGGCGGCGCCGGCGGGGGGCCCGCTGGATCTGCGCCTCGCCCAGGAACGACAGGCCGGCCTTGAAGCACATCGCCCACATCATCACGATCCCGATCAGCCACCACACGATCTGCCACGACCACAGCGGCGGGAAGCCGAGGAACGAGAACCCGTGGTTCCCGAGCACCGCGCCGGGACCGATGGCAAAGATGTACCAGACGGGCACGACCACCCACATGGCCCGGCGCCAGGTCTTCTGCGACGCGGTGGGCCGGTCGATGTCGTCGAGCCAGTGGCGGATCTCCTTTCGCCGTGCCTCGATCTCCGGGGAGTCGGGGAAGAGCTTGCTGAAGAGCAGCGCCACCACGAGCCCGACCCCCAGGCCCCAGCCGGCCGAGTGGATCGTCCAGAGGAACCCGAGCGTGTCGCTCCACGGGCTGACGTTCCGGTCCGTGACGATGACGGCCGCGATCCCGGCGATGAGCCCGGCCACGGCCCCGACGCCCTTGATCGGCCAGCCGTAGCAGACGCCGAGGAGCGCGACGTACATCAGCGTGCCGAAGGCGGTGGCGAGGCCGCCCAGCATGACGAGGGCCGCGGCCGACTTGATCGAGATGACCATCGCCACCGTGGCGATGAGGACGGCGAACACCCGGGACATCCAGATCTGCTCGGCGTGGCCGGCCCGGGGCCGGATGTAGCGGAAGTAGACGTCGCGCGCGAGGATCGTCGAGCCCGTCCCGATGTAGGGCGCCGCCGTCGACTGCATCGCCGCCAGCGCGCCGATCGTCACGAACGCGAGCCAGAACCCGGGCAGGTAGGCGTGCATCAGCTTGGGCACGAGGTCGCGGTCGGAGGAGATCCCCAGCTCGGCGCCCACCACCAGCCCGCCCATCCCCTGGATGGCGGTGAAGAAGAAGAGCGCGAACCCCACGAAGAACGTCGAGGCGATCGCCTGCTGCCACGGGAACGGCCGCGGGTTCTTGTTCGAGAAGGACCACATCGTGAAGGCCGGCGAGGCCTGGATCCCCATCAGCGAGAACATGTAGGTGAGGATCATCATGCCGGTCCAGATCGTCTTGTTCGCCGTGAACTGGATCACGCCCGGGACGGTGAGGTACTTCTCGTCGAGCGCGTTGACCTTCTGCGACAGGAAGTCCCATCCCCCGGCCGAATGCAGGACGAATACGCCGAGCACGATGATCCCGAGGATCAGCAGGACGCACTGCAAGCAGTCGACCCACGCGATGGAGCGAATGCCGCCGGCCGCGACGTAGAACACGACGATCGCGGCCAGGAGGATCGAGCCCGTGATGACGGGGACGCCGGTCACCCAGTGGAAGAGCGAGCCCGACGCGATGAGCTGGACCGCCGAGTAGAAAGACGAGTAGAGGAAGGCGACGATGACCACGAGCCAGCGCATCACCTCGGAGCCGTAGTAGTACGAATACATGTCGCCGGGCGTAATGAAGCCGTAGCGCTTGCCCAGGAGCCACTGCCGCTTGGCGAACCAGGTGCCGGTGATCGGGATCGTGAGGACGTAGAACGAGGCGAAGGCATAGGCGAGACCGTCACGCCAGATGAGTCCCGGGTGCCCGATGAACGTCCATCCCGAGAAGGAGGTCGCCGTCGCGGCCAGGATGAAGACGATCATCGGGATCTGACGCCCGCCAATCATGTATCCGCTGGCCGTCTTGGAGACGATGGCGCCGCGGATCCCCCAGTAGATACAGTAGGCCCAGTACAGGATGACCAGGGTCCAGACCCACGCTTCTTTGCTCATGCGCGGCTCCTTTCGCCGGAGTGCCCCGCGTGGCTCAGCAGGTCACGTTTCGGAGGTCGTCCATGATCCGATCACTTCTGGAGGTGAACGCGGCGGTGAGCAGCCGGGACGCGATCGAGGGCGTCATTTTCGGCGGTGATCTTCGTTCATTTGTGCGCGCTTGTCCAGATCATTTTGTCCGCCGCCCGGGTCCGGTCTCCGCGTTCCGGGCCGGGTGCGAGCGGACGCGCGGCGGTTCCGGCCCGTGACCCGCGTCGCGGCCGATCTCGGTCGTCGCGCCCGATCGGGCGGCTTCGCGGGTGCGGCATCCCCGTCGGCTGGGCCCGCGTCAGCGCGGCGATGAACCCGTCGGAGGCGCGGCGCCGATGCACCCGCCGCCAGTCCGCCCGCCCCCGGAGATGGCCGTGGGACCGGGAGCCCGGCCGGCGCGATCGGGGCCACCGGGAGGCGCGCGCGCCTCCCCCGGAGCCGATTTCGGTCACGATGCCGCCCGAGAATTGGCAGCAGGGGCCCCATTTTTGGGCCGCCCCGGTCCCGGCAGGCGCGATCCGGGGGCTCATCAAGAGTTCGAGGAACCCCCCGGCATTCCGCTGAATTAGGCCGGCTGCTCCTTCGTCAGAAACCCCGCGGCACACCTGTTGCACCTAAAGCCGCAGCCATGGGATCGGAGGAGGAGCCAATGGACGAGATCCGGATGAAGCTGGACAAGGAGTTGCGCGAGGCCATCGGCCGGCTCCGCCGGATGGGCGGCGGACTGGCGGCCGACGATCTGCCGGGCGCAATTGGTGATAATTCTCCGTTCGCCGATGAGGTCGACGGGATTCAGGTCAACGAGAGCCGGGAGCTGGGCTTCGCCACGCGGACGATGCTGGTCGAGCGCGTGAACCGCCTGGCCGAGGCGCTGGACCGGCTCAGCGAGGGCGCCTACGGCGTGTGCGTGGAGTGCGGCGAGCGGATCGCGCCCGCGCGGCTCCGGGCGCTGCCCGAGGTGCAGACGTGCGTCCGCTGCCAGGACCGCCTCGAGCGGATGGAGCGGCGGATGGAGACCGTCGGCGCCGTGTTCGGCGACATCTCCGAGGAGATCTAGGCGAGAGCCGGCCGGGCGCGTAGCACGTCCGGCGCATCGGTGATGATGCCGGTGACCTCCCAGCCGATCAGCCGGTCCATCAGCGTCGGGTCGTTCACCGTCCACACGTAGACATCAAGGCCCGCCTCCCGGGCCGCGCGCACGCGCGGCCCTCGAAGGATGGACGGCCGGGGCACCGAGTCCACCAGGGCCACGCGCCCCAGCTCCGGGTTCAGCGCGCGCACCGCCGGGAGCGCCGCGTGGTCGAACGCGAGCACCAGCGCCCGCCCCACCACGCCGTAGACCTCCAGCAGCGACACGACCCGCTCCTCGATGCCCGGATAGCGGGCCGATCCCGCCTTGAGCTCCACCGCGAACCCGATCCGATCGCGGAAGCGCTCCAGCACCTCCGGCAGACTTTGCAGCCGCTGGCCGCGGAAATTGCCGCCCCGCCAGGCGCCCGCGTCCAGCCGCTTGAGCGCCTGGAGCGAGTGGTCGCGCACGCGGCCGCGACCGGTCGTCGTGCGCCCCAGCGTGTCGTCATGGATGATCACCGGCTGATCGTCCGCGGTGAGGTGGACGTCGAGCTCCAGCATGTCGGCGCCCTGGGCGACGGCCAGCTCGAAGGCCGCCAGCGTGTTCTCGGGCGCGTACGCAGAGGCTCCGCGATGGGCGATCACCAGGGGCCGCCTTGGCGTCACCGGAGGCCCCGTGTCAAGATTGAGGCGTGCGGACGCCGATCCTCGACGTCATCCGCCCGGCCATGTACCTCGCGAGCCGGGCCTACTTCGGCCTGACGCTCCAGGGCGTCGAGAACATCCCCGCAGGGGGGCCGCTCCTGATCACGCCCAACCACCAGACCTACGCCGACCCGCCGCTGGTCACGATCGCGGTGCGCCGGCCCGTCCACTACATGGCCTGGGACGCGCTCTTCGAGGTGCCCGGGCTGGGCTGGATGATCCGGCGGCTTCGCGCCTTCCCGGTGGCGCTCGAGAGCAGCGATCCCCGGGCGGTCCGGCAGGTGGTGCGGCTCCTGGAGGCCGAGGCGGCGGTGATGATCTTCCCGGAGGGAGGGCGCTCGCCGGACGGCCGGCTCCAGCGCTTCAAGCTGGGCGCCTTCCGCCTCGCCGCGTCGCACGGCGTGCCGGTCCTCCCCGTCACGATCGCGGGCGGCGACGTGTCCTGGCCGCCGGGCCGGTTCCTGCCCCGGCCCGGGCGCATCACGATCACCTACCACCCGGTGCTCAAGCCCGACCGCGCGACCGACTCGAGGTCGGCCGCGCGCGACCTCGCCGAGCGCGCGCGAGCGGCGATCGCCAGCGCGCTCCCCGAGGACCTCCGCTAGCGCGCAGTATTCATGAAGGGCACCACGGGGAGCCGGGCGGGTGGCGCGGCAGGCAGGCCCGTCCGCCCGCAGCGAGTGGGGTATCGAGCGAGGACGGACGGGCCTGCCGACGTTCGTGAATGATCCGCGCTCGACGATCGGAGGGGGCCGTCGAGGCCCCCTCCGAGCCTCCCCCACGAACAGGGTTGCGCTGGCGGAGCCGGCGCTCGTACGGCGCCGATCCCCACCCGCGCCACGCGACCCACGAGCTGGCTCGCGAGACCGTCGCCGCGAACAGACCCCGATGCGCCGGAGTCCGACTGTTCAAGTGGTCGGTCACGTGACTATCGTCCTCTCGCGACTCTTGACTGCCGTTCGAGCGCCGGCTTGCCGGCGCCAGCCGGGGGGAGGTTCGGAAGGGGGACGGAGCCCCCCTCCGAGACTGTGTCAGCTCCCCTCCGAGACGACGCGGTAGCCCGCGCCCTTGAGCCGTGTCTTGATCTCCTCGATCTGCTCCCGCCCCGACGTCTCCAGCGTCAGCTCCACCTCGCTCTCGCCGATGCCGGCGCGGGAGAACGCGCGATCGTGCTCGATGTGGAGGATGTTGGCGCGGGACTCGGCGATGAGGGCGGTGAGGCGCGCCAGGGCCCCCGGGCGGTCGACCAGCATCACGGCCAGGCGCACCAGCCGGCCGTCCTTGACGAGGCCGCGCTGGATGATGCGCGAGAGCATGGTGACGTCGATGTTGCCGCCGGAGAGCACGAGGACCACCGTGCGGCTCTCCAGGCCGAGCGGGCGGTTCACGAGCGCGGCGAGCGTGGTGGCGCCGGCGCCCTCGACGACCGTCTTCTCGATCTCCAGGAGCAGGAGGATCGCGTTGGCGATCTCCTCCTCGGATACGGTGACGACCTCGTCCACGAGGGCGCCGATCACGCCCGCCGTCAAGGCGCCCCGCTCGCGCACCGCGATGCCGTCGGCGATCGACGGCAGCACCCGGGCCTGGACGCCGATCACCCGGACCGCCGGCTTCCGCGCCTTCACCGCGGTGGCC
>JACQCN010000022.1 GCA_016201575.1 Candidatus Rokuibacteriota bacterium
CCCGATCCGCCCCCGGGCTGGGGCGGCCGGCGGCCCGGTCGCTGACGTCAGCGCCGGACGAGGTCGGCGCTGATCTGCTCGGCGGAGTGCCGGAGCAGGGGCAGGAACTCTCCGCTTGACAGGGATCTTCCTCCCTGGCTTAAATCGCGGCGCGAATCGTACATCGGTTCGCATCGCGAACACAAGGCGAGTGGAGGCTTCCACATGACCCGCTACGTCACCCGGTTCGGGTCGCTCGAGCACCACGAGAAGGGCGGCGTCGAAGTCATCGCCGACGATCCCAAGAACTACGTCTTCTCGAACATCTTCGAGGTCGCGTCCGTGTCCAGGCCCTACGAGAAGGTGGCGGTGGGCAAGAACATGGAGTACGTCCTGGAGGCGATCAGGGCGGAGGGCACCTCGGAGTGGCGGGTCGCCGCCCACGACGAGTTCGCGCTGGTCATGGACGGGGAGGTCGAGATCCGTTTCCTCGAGCTGGCTGACCCGTCGGTCGTGCCGCCGGGCAAGCAGGGCTCCGTCGCGCTCGCGGGCCCGCCGGCCGGCCGGAAGATGGGCGTGGTCCGGGCCCGCCGCGGTCACATGACCCTGCTGCCGGCGGGAGCCGCCTACCAGTTCCACGCCGAGCGTCCCGGCGTCATCCTGCTGCAAACGATCGGCGGGGACGACACGCGGTACCGCTGGGGCGAGATCTGCCAGACCATGTAGCCGCGCCGTCGCCGGATCGGCGGCGCCGATGCGCGCACGGAGGGACGGCCAGATGAGCGTCGAGACACTCTCCGGAGTGAAGGCCACCGGGCCGAACGTCCATGGCTATCGCAGCTTCTCGCTCGGCGAGTTCACGTTCAGCCGGGACGAGTACTTCGTGTACGTGAAGTGGCCGACGGGAAGCCACCTGCTGTCGGCCGACGCCTTCCTGAGGGCCCTGCAGCGCGACATCGCGTGGGGCTTCTTCTACGGCATCGTCAACTTCGACGGCGTCGTCGGGACCGTCAACCACTACGGCACGGTGGACCTGTTCGCCGGCCGCTACAACGACGCCTACCGCAAGGCCGAGCTGGATCACGTGGAGAACTTCGAGATGTCGCGGATCCTGGAGACCTTCAAGGCCATCCTCGACGACTGGACGAACGCGACCTTCGATCCCTTCGCCAGCCCCCACGAGACGGGAACCGCGTTCGGCCCCAAGAACGGCGACAACCGCGCCGCGATCACCCGCCGCCGGGTGACCGCCAAGCGGATGGTGAGCGTGCCGGGCGACGAGGCCTTGCGCTCCGACGCCAACGGGCACCCCATCAACCGCCAGTTCCTCGACGTGCCGCAGGACGAGCCGGAGATCCGCGCCGAGCCGGGCTTCGAGGGCCGGCTCTGCTCGTTCAGCCTCTTCGCGTACCTGTCGCGGTCTCCCGTCACGTGGAACCCGTCGATCGTCTCCGCGTGCAAGAACAGCCTGTACTGCCCGACCACGGAGGAGTACATCCTGCCGGTCATCCACGGGAACGACCGGGTGGAGTGGTTCGTACAGCTCAGCGACGAGATCTACTGGGAAGTCGAGGACCGGGACACGGGAGCGGTGCGGGCCAAGGTGGTCATGAAGGCCGGCGACGTGGCGGCCATGCCGGCCGACATCCGCCATCAGGGATACTCGCCCAAGCGCTCGATGCTCCTGGTCTGGGAGAATGCCGACCCCAGGCTGCCGGAGCTGATCTCGAGCGGGAAGCTCCCGACCAATCCCGTGGACTTCTAACACGATGCGGAAGAGCGCCGCCGGCCGCTCAAGAAGATCCAGATGCGAGGCGGCCTGCTAGCGCGGATCATTCCCGAACGTCGACGCGCAGCGACGGGCGGGTCCTGGCGCGGCAGGCAGGCCCGTCGGTCCTCGCTCGATACCCCACTCGCTGCCGGCGGGCGGGCCTGCCTGTCGCGCCACCCGCCCGGCTCCCCGTGGCGCCCTTCGTGAATACTGCGCGCGGTTCTTGCCGCATGGGCGGGAGCGTGGTGCCCGTGGAGGCCGGCTTCCTCAACTACGTGGTGCGGGAGCCGCTCGGCGTGGTGGGGCAGATCGTACCGTGGAACTTCCCGCTGATGTTCACGAGCTGGAAGATGGGGCCGGCCCTGGCCGCCGGCAACACCGTCGTGTTCAAGCCGGCCGAGCTGACGCCGCTCTCGACCTTGCGGCTGGCCGAGCTGATGGCCGAGGTCGGCTTCCCGTCGGGCGTCGTCAACGTCGTGCCCGGCTTCGGCCCCGTGGCCGGCGAGCACCTCGCGCGGCATCCCGAGGTCCAGAAGATCGCGAGGTCCTGACCTACTGGCTCGCCCTCGTCATCGGCGCGGGCGCGATCCTCCACAGCTATCTCCACCTCCGCTCCCGCTTCGGGCTGGCGCTGACGGCCATCCGCGACAGCGAGCCCGCGTCGGAGAGCCTGGGGATCGACGTGTTCCGCACGAAGCTCGCGGTCTACGTCCTCGCGTCCTTCGGAGCCGGTCTCACCGGCGCCCTGATCTACCTCAACCTGCTGCGCATCTGCCCGGACGCCGTGTTCACCGTCAACTGGACCGCCTTCATGATCTTCATCGTCGTGATCGGCGTGATCGGCACCATCGAGGGCCCGATCGTCGGCACGCTGGTGTTCTTCCTGCTCCGCGAGTTCCTGGCCGAGTACGGCTCCTGGTACCTGATCCTGCTCGAGCTGGTCGCCGTCGCCGTCGTGCTACGGTATCCGCAGGGACTATGGGGCCTGATCGCGGACCG
>JACQCN010000230.1 GCA_016201575.1 Candidatus Rokuibacteriota bacterium
CGTGGCCAACTCGCTGACGGCGCTCATGAACGGCGCCCGCCAGGTCGAGTGCACGATCAACGGGATCGGAGAGCGCGCCGGCAACGCCTCGCTGGAAGAGCTGGTCATGGCCCTCCGCACGCGCACGGACTACTTCGGCCTGGAGACGGGCGTCCGCACCGAGGAGATCTTCCGGACCTCCCGCCTGCTCTCCCACATCACCGGCGTCCACGTCCAGCCCAACAAGGCCATCGTCGGCGAGAACGCCTTCGCCCACGAGGCGGGCATCCACCAGGACGGCGTGCTCAAGGCGAAGCTCACCTACGAGATCATGCGGCCCGAGGACATCGGCCGGCCGTCCAACAAGCTCGTGCTCGGCAAGCACTCTGGCCGGCACGCCCTGGCCGCCCGGCTCAAAGACCTCGGCTTCGAGCTGTCGGGCTCGGAGCTGGACGGGGCGTTCAGGAAGTTCAAGGACCTCGCGGACCGGAAGAAGGAGGTCTACGACGAGGACCTCATGGCGATCGTGGCCGACGAGGCGACCCAGGTGCAGGAGACCTACACGCTCGACTACCTGCACTCGATCAGCGGCACGGGCCTGATCCCGTCGGCGACGGTGCGGCTCATCAAGGAGGGCCAGACGTTCCAGGACTCCGGCGTGGGCGACGGGCCCGTCGACGCGGTCCTGGCCGCGATCGACGCCATCACCGGCCTCAAGGGCCGGCTCCAGGACTACTCTCTGCGGGCGGCCACCTCGGGCAAGGACGCCATCGGCGAGGTCTCGGTGAAGGTGGACTTCGACGGCACCGTCGTGTCCGGCAAGGGCTCGTCCACCGACGTGATCGAGGCCAGCGCCCGCGCGTATATCAGCGCGCTCAACCGGTTCGTGCAGCAGACGACCCAGCGGGTCAAGGAGATCGGACCGTAATGGGCATGACCATCACCGAGAAGATCCTCGCGGACCACGCGGGCAAGACGGCCGTCCATCCGGGCGAGCTGGTCGACTGCACGCTCGACCTCCTGATGGGCAACGACATCACCGCGCCGATCGCCATCCGCGAGTTCGAGCGGGTCGGCGCCAAGGAAGTCTTCGATCCCGACCGCCTGACCATCGTGCTCAGCCACTTCGTGCCCGCCAAGGACATCAAGTCGGCCGAGCAGTGCCGGATCGCCCGCGACTTCGCCCGCAAGCATCAGCTGAAGTACTTCTTCGACGAGGGGCGCGGCGGCATCGAGCACATCCTGCTGCCGCAGGAGGGGCTGGTCGTGCCCGGCGACGTCGTGCTCGGCGCCGACTCCCACTCCTGCACCTACGGCGGCCTCGGCTGCTTCGCCACCGGCGTCGGCTCGACCGACCTCGCCGCCGCCATGATCATGGGCAGCACCTGGTTCCGGGTGCCGGAGTCGATGAAGTTCCACTTCTACGGCACGCCCCGGAGCAAGTGGTTCTCGGCCAAGGACATGATCCTCCACACGATCGGCCAGATCGGCGTGGACGGCGCGACCTACCGCGCCATGGAGTTCACGGGCGAGGCCGTGCAGCGCCTCTCCGTCGACCAGCGGCTCACCCTCTGCAACATGGCCGTCGAGGCCGGCGGGAAGAGCGGCATCGTGGCGCCCGACCAGACCACGCTCGAGTACGTGCGGCCCCGCGCCAAGCGGCCGTGGAAGCTCTTCGCCTCGGACCCGGACGCGACGTATCACTCCGTCCACGAGTGGGACGTGGGGAAGCTCGACCTCCAGGTGGCCTGCCCGTACTCGCCCGACAACGTGCGGCCGGTCGCCGAGGTCGCGGGCATCGACGTCGACCAGGTCTTCATCGGCTCCTGCACCAACGCCCGCCTGGAGGACCTGCGGATCGCCGCCAGCATCATGCGCGGCCGGAAGGTCGCGCCCTACCTGCGCTGCATCGTGATCCCCGCCACCCACGAGGTCTTCAAGCAGGCCATGAAGGAAGGCCTGATGGAGGTGTTCTCGGAGGCCGGCTGCGCCATCTCCGAGGCCACCTGCGGGCCGTGCCTCGGCGGCTACAACGGCGTGCTGGGGCCGGAGGAGGTGTGCGTGTCGACCTCGAACCGCAACTTCCCCGGGCGCATGGGGCACCCGAAGGCCAAGGTCTACCTGGCGAGCCCGGCGGTGGCGGCGGCGACGGCCGTCCGCGGCAAGCTTGCGATGCCCGAGGAGGTGGCGCCATGAACCTGTTCGGGAAGGCCTGGAAGTTCGGCGACAACGTCGACACGGACCAGATCATCCCCGCGCGCTACCTCGTCACCTCGGACCCGAACGAGCTGGGCAAGCACTGCATGGAGGACGCGGACCCGGACTTCGCGAAGAAGGTCCACCCCGGCGACGTGCTGGTGGGCGAGCGGAACTTCGGCTGCGGCTCCTCGCGCGAGCACGCCCCCATCGCCATCCGGGCGGCCGGCGTGTCGGCGGTGATCGCCAGGTCCTACGCGCGGATCTTCTACCGCAACTCGATCAACCTGGGGCTGCCGCTCTTCGAGACGCCGGACGCGTCGCGGATCGAGGCGGGCGACGCCCTGGAGATCAACCCCACCACCGGGGAGATCAAGAACCTCACCAGGAACGAGACGTATCGCGCCACCCCGCTGCCGCCGTTCGCCCAGGAGATCATGGCGGCGGGCGGCCTCATGAAGTACGTCGCCAAGAAGAAAGGGCTGGTCGGGAGGCCGGCGTAAGCCATGTCAACGTACAGGATCGCGGTGCTGCCGGGCGACGGCGTCGGCGTCGAGGTCACGCCCGAGGCAGTGAAGGTGCTGAAGACGGTCGCTCGCGGGACGGGCGCGTCGTTCGAGTTCGAGGCCGGGATCGTGGGCGGGGCGGCCATCGACGCCACGGGGGAGCCGCTGCCGGCGGCCACCCGCGCGCTCTGCGAGAAGGCCCACGCCATCCTCTTCGGCTCCGTGGGCGGGCCGAAGTGGGACGACGTGGCGCACGAGAAGCGGCCGGAGCGGGGGCTGCTGGCCCTGCGCAAGGACTTCGACCTCTACGCGAACCTCCGTCCCGCCGCCTGCTACCCGATGCTCGTGGACGCCTCGCCGCTCAAGCGGTCGGTGGTCGAGGGCACCGACCTCATGGTGATCCGGGAGTTGACGGCCGGGCTCTACTTCGGCCAGCCCCGCTTCCGTGAGGCCCTGCCCGACGGGTCCGAGCGCGCCGTCAACACCATGTCGTACACCTCGAAGGAGATCGAGCGCGTGGCCCGGATGGGCTTCGAGGTCGCGCGCAAGCGCCGGCACCACCTCACCTCCGTCGACAAGTCCAACGTGCTCGTGGTCTCCCAGCTCTGGCGGGAAATCGTCACCCGGCTCGGTCGCGAGTACCCCGACGTGACGCTGGACCACATGCTCGCCGACAACTGCGCGATGGCCCTGGTGGCGCGCCCGACCCGGTTCGACACGATTGTGACCGAGAATACTTTCGGTGATATTCTGTCTGATGAGGCGGCCATCCTCGCGGGATCCATGGGGATGCTGCCCTCGGCGTCGATCGGCGGGCGCATCGCCCTGTACGAGCCGGTGCACGGGACGGCGCCCGACATCGCGGGCAAGGGGATCGCCAACCCGATCGCGGCGATCCTCTCGGCGGCCATGCTGCTGCGGTACTCGGCCGACCTTCCCAAGGACGCCGAACGCGTGGAGCGGGCGGTGCTGGACGTGCTGCAGCACGGCTATCGCACGGCGGACATCCGGCAGGAGGGCACGAAGCTGGTGGGGACGGCGGAGATGGGCGACCTGATCGCGCGGGCGCTGGAGGGCATGTACTAGTGCCGGGCCAACTTGCGTCGCCATACTTCGTTCTCGGTCGTCGCCGATCCTCACGTATGATCCATTCGGGCCTCGCCTCGCGACGGTTTCGCTCCGCTCGCCGACGCCGCTCGGCTCGAACGTCCACGTACGCTCCGGTCGGCTCCTCCCTCGGGCCTCGTCTGGCTCGCAATTTGACCCGGCACAGGAGCGTGCACAGATGAGCACCGGCTACAGCGTCGCCGTGGTCGGCGCCACCGGCGCGGCCGGCCAGACTACCCTCCGCATCCTCGAGGAACGGAAGTTCCCCGTGCGCGAGCTCCGCTGCTTCGCCTCCGAGCGGTCGGTCGGGAAGACCGTCACCTTCGGTGGGGAGCCGGTCACGATCCGCCGCATCGACCCCGCCGAGTTCAAGGGCGTGGAGCTCGCGTTCTGCGCGGCGGGCTCCGCCCAGTCGAAGGAGGTCGCGCCCATGATCGTGCGGGCGGGCGCGGTCGTCATCGACAAGTCGAGCGCGTTCCGGATGGACCCGACGGTCCCGCTCGTGGTGCCCGAGATCAACCCCCACGCGGCCCGGGCGCACCAGGGCATCCTGGCCTGTCCCAACTGCACGACCATCGTCACCGTCATGCCCCTCAAGCCGCTGCACGACGCCGCCCGCCTGCGGCGCGTCATCGCCACCAGCTACCAGGCGGTGTCGGGGGCCGGCGTCAACGGCATCGAGGACCTCCGCCAGCAGACGCTGGCCTGGGCGCGGGGCGACGCCATCGTGGCCAGGCACTTCCCGCACCAGATCGCCTTCAACCTGATCCCGGCGATCGACCGCTTCGGCGACAACCGCTACACCGGCGAGGAGATGAAGCTCGTCAACGAGACGCGGAAGATCCTGGAGGCGCCGGACCTGCCTATCTCCCCGACGACGGTGCGCGTGCCCGTCTTCACGTCGCACTCGATCGCCGTCAACGCGGAGACCGAGCGCACCGTCACCGTGGAGGAGGCGCGCGAGCTGTTCGCCCGGTTCCCCGGGCTCCGGCTGTGGGACGAGCCGGCCGAGAACCGGTACCCGATGCCGATCCTCGTGGAGGGCCAGGACGACTGCTTCGTCGGCCGCGTCCGCGCGGACCTGTCGCATCCGAGCGCGCTGAACTTCTGGGTCGTCGGCGACCAGCTCCGCAAGGGGGCGGCGACGAACGCCGTGCAGATCGCAGAGCTCCTCATCCGGTAACGTGGGCTGGCGGAGAACCCGGCGCCGTTTCAAACGCTGGCTGGCGCGGGGAGGCCGCTTCTACCTGGCCTTTGCCTTCACCGTCTGCGTGGTGTCCTACGTCGCCGTGCCCTTCGTGGCCCGCTTCCTCGACGCGGCCGGCGACTACAACCCGATCTACTACGAGCCGAAGGACTTCGCCCGGCAGGACTACCTCGAGCGGCACGGCGCTGTCACCACGGGCCTGATGTCCTGGGAAAACCTCTTCAAGCTCGCCCTCGTGATCGCGGTCGGCGTCGTCTGGCGGGCGCTGGCGCCATCCCGCTCGTCGGATCGCACCTCGTCCCGGCGGTAGCGCGCGACGGACGTCGTACGGACCCTCCGCCTGACGCTGGCTTACGACGGCAGCGCGTATCGCGGGTGGCAGATCCAGCCGGACGCCCCGACGATCCAGGGCTGCCTCATCGACGTGGCCCAGAAGGCGATGGGCGACCCGATCCGCGTGGTGGGAGCGAGCCGGACCGACGCCGGCGTGCACGCGCTCGGGCAGGTCGCCTCCCTCGTCACGACCTCCACCCTGAGCGCGGCCTCGGTGCACGCCGCCCTCAACGCGCTGCTCCCCGCCGCCGTCCGCGTGCTCCGCGTGGACGAGATGACGGCGCCGTTCGACGCGCGGCGCGCCGCCGCGGGGAAGCGCTACGGCTACCTGATCGACAACGGCCCGGTGGCGATGCCGCTGACGCTCCGCTACGCCTGGCACGTCCGGACGCCGCTCGACCAGCCGGCGATGACCGCCGCCCTCGCCCGGCTCCGCGGCCGCCACGACTTCTCGGCCTTCTGCGCCGCGCCCGGGCGCGATCGCGAGCCGACCTGCACGCTGCGCGCCCTGCGCGTCGTCCGGCGCAAGCGGTATCTCCTGGTCCTTCTCTCGGCGGACAGCTTCCTGCACCACATGGTGCGGAACATCGTGGGCAGCGCGGTCGAGGTGGGGCTCGGCCTACGCGCGCCCGAGTGGATCGGGGAGGTGCTGGCGGGGCGGGACCGCACGCTGGCCGGGCCCACGGCCCCGGCCCACGGCCTGATCCTCGTCCGGGTCATGTACCGACGCCCGTGAACTTCGTTGTGGGCGCGAATCCGGGCCGGCGGGCTGTCGGCCCGTCTATCGTCTCGACAGAAGGTTGGAGACGATTCCTACGAGGACCGCGAACAGAGTACCGCCGACGAGCATGAACGGAAGCGATATCGCTTTCACGTAGAGGATGCGCTTCTGGATAGCCATGTCCTCGACGTTCCGGCCTGCCGGCACCCAATTGCCGTAGCCAACGGTCGTGATCGTTTAACTGAGAGTCTCTGTCAGGGATTCGCGCGTCAGGCCCGAACCGAACATCACGAGATGATACGCGGCAGCACATATCAGGCTGACCGCAAGCAGAGTAACAAGGATCGCCCCCAGAAGATAGGCAGAGCGGTTCACGAGCGCGTGCCGTGCGAGAGCGAACGCAGTACCTCGACAAGCGTGTCACGCGCGTCCTTGTCCAGATGAACGCGAGTCTCGCGCTCAACCGGGGGAGCTCGTCTAGCCCGAAGTTCCCGCCTCACTTTTCCCAAGAAGTCACGGGAAATCAGCATATTGCCGCGGTCGTCGACCCCAG
>JACQCN010000208.1 GCA_016201575.1 Candidatus Rokuibacteriota bacterium
CGGCGGCGGCTGGTGGTGGATGCTCGGGAGCGAGCGGGCGCGCCTGGAAGGCGACGTGGTCGTCGCCACCACGCAGCTCGAGACCCTCAAGGCGGCCATCGCCGAGGGCAACAAGTTCAAGGCGGAGCGGGACGACCTCGAGAAGCGCGTCATGGCCATCGAAGATCTGACCCGGAACCAGCCCAGGTCCATCTACTTCCTGGAGGCGGTGGCGGAGGCGGTGCCGCGGGACCTGTGGCTCACGAGTACGAGCGAGCGGGACAAGGTCCTCCGCTTCGCCGGCACCGCGTTCTCCAGCACCGCCGTCGCCGACTTCATGGCGAGCCTGCGGTCGTCGGGCCGGTTCCGGGACGTGGACCTCGTCGTGGCCCGCCAGGACGTCACCAAGGTCCCGCGTCTCATCACGTTCGAGATCACCTGCCGGTTCGAGATCTAGCCATGGACCTCGCCGCGACCTTCGCCCCGATCACGAACCAGCCGAGGTCCACGAAGCTCGCCCTCGGCGCCGTCCTGATCCTGGCCGTCCTCGGCGGCGGCTACTTCCTGCTGATCTCGCCGGCCCAGTCGGAGGTGGCGGCGCTCCGCGCCAAGAACGACTCGCTGCAGGCCGAGGTCACCCAGAACCGCGCGGTGGCGGCGAACCTCTCGCGCTTCCGCCAGGAGGCGATCGTCCTCCGCCGCCGCCTCGACGCCGTCCGGGAGCGGCTGCCGAACGAGAAGGAGATCCCGCCCCTCTACCGGACCGTGTCGAACCTCGCCTTCCAGTCCGGCCTCGCCTTCTCGATCTTCCAGCCGCGCGAGCCGCAGCAGAAGGACTTCTACGCGGAAGTCCCGATCACCGTGAGCGCCGAGGTCGGTTATCACCAGCTCGGCAACTTCTTCGAGCGGCTGACCCGGCTCCCCCGGATCGTGAACGTGGACGAGCTGAAGCTCACCGGGATCAACAAGCCGACCGGGAGCGTGCGCGCCGACATGACCCTCAAGACCTACATGTTCAAGACCGAGCCGGGCGCCGGCGGAGGGAAGCGGTGATCCGGCGCGCGGCCGCCGGCACCGCGTTCGCGCTGACGCTCGCCGCCTGCGGTGGCGGCGCTCCCCTGCCACCGCCCGCCGCGCCCGTGCGGCCGGCTCCCGCGGCGGCCGTCGACCAGGGGCAGGAGGTCGCGGAGAAGCCGCTCCCCCCGATCACCTACGAGGCGAAGGGACTGCGCGATCCCTTCGAGCCGCTCGAGGTGACGGCGGGCGCCAAGGGGCTCACGGTGTCGTCGACGCGCCTGACCGGGATCGTCCGGAGCCGGCGCGGAGTCGGCTACATCCTGCGGCCCGGCGACACTCTCGGTGACGGGCGGCTGGTGGAGATCGACGCCGAGAGTGCGGTGTTCACCGTGGTCCCGCGGCCGGGCGCGCCGCCGAACCGCGTCACCTTGCGGCTCAGGACCGACTCATGAACCAAGGGGGGCAATCGATGACACGGACCGGGTGGATCCTGGGACTCCTTCTGACACTGGTGGTCCTTCCCTGGACCGCGCAGGGCCAGCCTGGGGACTCGTCCGTGAGGCTGAGCGACATCACGGTCGATCCGGCCAAGGTCACGACCGTGCAGATCAAGACGTCGGGCGCGGCGAAGTACCGGGCCGAGCTGATGGACAAGCCCCCGCGGCTCGTGATCGACCTGCAAGACACCAGCTACGTCGCCCCGAAGACGCCCCCCGCCGTGAGCGGCGACCCGATCAAGCAGATCCGGGTGAGCCAGTTCAAGAAGAACGTCGCCCGCGTGGTCATCGAGTTCACCCGCAAGGTCGAGTACAAGATCGTCGCCACCCCGACCGGCCTCAATGTCGTCGTGAACGCGCCGTCCGCCGTCGTCGCCGCGCCCGCCGCGAAGCCGCCAGCCGCGAAGCCCGAGGCCGGCAAGGCCGAGACCTCCAAGCCCGCCGGAAAGGTCGCCATGGCGCCCGGCGCGGCCGCGCCGGCCAAGCCCGGCGTGGCGAAGGCGGAGAAGGTCGCGCCCGCGGACGCCGAAAAGGCGGCCACGGCCAAGAAGCCGGCGGAGCCGAAGATCGACGTGGCGAAGGTGGAGTCGGCCGAGGTCGCGGCGGCCCAGCCACCGGCGCCGGCCCCGCTCGCGCCCGCCACCGACGTGACGCGGCTCATCTCCTTCGACTTCAAGGACGCCGACGTCGTCAACCTCCTCCGGATCCTCGCCACGGAGAGCGGCAAGAACATCGTCATCGGTGACGACGTGAAGGGCAAGATGTCCATCACCCTCAACAACGTGCCCTGGCAGGTGGCGCTCGACACGATCCTCGAGGCGCGGGGCCTGCAGAAGATCGAGCGGGACAACCTGATCCGCATCGTGTCCAACGAGCAGCTCACCCGGGAGCGGGAGGCGACCGCCCGCGTCGAGGAGGCCAAGCTCAAGGCGGAAGCCGACGTGCGGCAGAAGCTCGCCGACGCGAAGAAGGCCGAGCAGGCGGTGGCGGCGGCGGAGCAGGCGCTGCGGGAAGCCCAGGCGCGCGGGCCGCTCCGCGAGGAGACGATCCGCCTCTCCTACGCGGATCCCGACGAGGTCGCGAAGACCCTGCAGGGCATCCTGGGGATTCCGCCGCAAGGGATCCAGGCGTCTCCGCTCACGCCGACCTCTGGGCCCCCGCCGATCGCCGAGCCGCCGTTCTCCCAGCTCTACGGGACCGGCCCGTCGCAGCAGCCGCGGCCCCCGGGGACGCCCTCGGCCGAGGTGCTCTCGCGCGGCATCACCATCCAGGCCAACAAGCCGACGAACTCGATCTTCATCCGCCACTACGAGCGCGACCTCGAGCGCATCAAGAAGCTGATCCACGAGACGCTCGACATCCCGCTGCCCCAGGTGAAGATCGAGGCGCGGCTGGAGTCCCTCGACCGCTTCGCCCTCGAGAACCTGGGCGTCCAGTGGGGCGGCGGGTGGGCGGGCGGGGCCGGCACCACGCAGTACGTGGGGCAGGGCCTGACGACGAGCACGGTGGCCTCCGGGGGCGGCTCCGTCATCGCGCCGAGCGGCGGGATCGCCGTCGCCGGCAACCCGAACCCGGAGGGCAACCCGAACTTCAACCTGAGCCGAACGGTCGCGCCTATCATCTCCCAGGTCCTGCCCATCTCCGCGGTGACGGGCCTGCCCACGGGCGGCAGCCTCATCAACCTCCCGGTCACGGCGCTCCCCACGACGGGCGGCATCAATCCCTCGCCCACGGCCGGCTTCAGTTTTGGTATCATTGGCACTCGGTTCAACATCAACCTGGCCCTGCAGGCGCTGGCGGAGCAGCAGAAGACCCGCACCATCGCCCGGCCGGAGGTCGTGACGGTCGAGAACAACAAGGCGACGATCGCGCTCGGTCGCGAGATCCCGTACGCGACCGTCAGCTCGGCGGGCACGCAGGTGCAGTTCCGCGACGCGGTGCTCCAGCTCCAGGTGACGCCGGTGGTGATCATCGAGGGGCCGGTCACCAAGGTGAAGCTGACCATCCTCGTGGAGAACAACGAGCAGGGCACGGACACCGCGGCGGGGCCGACGATCATCAAGCGGCGCGCCGAGACGCAGGTGCTGGTGAAGGAAGGGGAGCATCTCGTGATCGGAGGCGTGGGGACGGCGACGGAATCGAAGTCCGTGCGGAAGGTGCCGCTCTTCGGCGACATCCCGCTGCTCGGCTGGCTCTTCAAGCAGCGCGGCGACCGCGAAACCAGCAGCGAACTCGTCGTGTTCATCACCCCGAGCGTCCTGAAGCAGGGACTGCCGACGGTCCAGCCGACCCCGGCCAGGTAGGGGGTCATGCCGGAAGTCTTCCGCTTCCTCACCGCGGGCGAGTCCCACGGTGAGTGCCTCACCACCGTCATCGACGGCGTTCCCGCCGGCCTCGCGCTCACCGACGCGCACATCAACGAGGACCTCGCCCGCCGCCAGCGGGGCTACGGCCGCGGCGGCCGCATGAAGATCGAGCGCGACCAGGTCCACATCAGCGCCGGCGTCCGCTGGGGCCTGACCCTCGGCAGCCCGATCACGCTGACCATCGCCAACCGCGACTGGGAGAACTGGAAGGGGACGATGTCGCCGGGCCCGCCCGAGCCGGGCGCGGCCACGAAGGAGGTCACCCGGCCCCGGCCCGGGCACGCCGACCTGGCGGGCGCGATGAAGTACGGCCACCACGACATCCGCAACGTCCTGGAGCGGTCGAGCGCCCGGGAGACGACCGCGCGCGTGGCGGCGGCCGCGGTGGCCAAGCGGCTGCTCGCCGAGTTCGGGATCACCATCCTGAGCCATGTCGTGGGGATCGGCGCCGTCCGCGTCTCCCCCGACCTCGACCTGACCTGGGACGATATCCGGCAGCGCGCGGAGGCCTCCGAGGTCCGCTGCGCCGACTCCGCGGTGGAGACCGAGATGATCGCCGCGATCGACGACGCGAAGGCGAAGGGCGACACGCTCGGCGGCGTCTTCGAGGTGGTGGCGCTCGGCTGCCCGGTCGGCCTGGGCTCCTACGTGCAGTGGGACCGGCGGCTCGACGGTCGCATCGCCCAGGCCCTCTGCTCGATCCAGGCCATCAAGGGTGTGGAGTTCGGCCTGGGCTTCGAGACGGCGCGACGCTCCGGGTCGCAGGTGCACGACGAGATCCTCTTCGACCCCGCGGGCGGGTTCCGCCGCACGACCAACAACGCGGGCGGGCTCGAGGGCGGCGTGACCAACGGGCAGCCCGTGATCGTCCGCGCGGCGATGAAGCCGCTGTCGACGCTGCGCACGCCGCTCCGGTCCGTGGACCTCAGGACCAGGGAAGCCGTGGAGGCGGTCGTCGAGCGCAGCGACGTGAGCGCGGTGCCGGCGGCGGGGATCGTGGGCGAGGCGATGATGGCCCTGGCCCTGGTGACGCCCTTCCTCGAGAAGTTCGGCGGTGATAGCATCGACGAGATCCGCCGGAACTTCCAGGCCTACCAGGACGCGCTGAAGTCCTGGTAGCCCGGGCGCCCACCGGCGCGATCGGCAAATCATGACGCACGAGATCACCGTCCACCTCGGTCCCCGCTCCTACCCGATCGTGGTCGGCGTGGGCGTGCTGGCCTCGGTCGGCGCCCGGCTCCGCGCCCTCGACGTCGGCTCTCGCGTCGCGCTCGTGGCCGATCCGGCCGTCCGCCGCCTGCACGGCGCCCGCGTGGCCGACAGCCTGCGCGCGGCCGGGTTCACGCTCAGCGAGATCAGCGTGCCCGAGGGCGAGTCGGCGAAGGCCCTCGCCGTCGCCGAGCGGTGCTGGGACGCGCTCCTCGGGGCGGGCATCGACCGCACGTCCACGGTCCTCGCGCTCGGCGGCGGGGCCGTCGGCGACCTGGCCGGCTTCGTGGCCGCGACCTACATGCGCGGCATCAACTTCGTCCAGCTCCCGACCACCATGCTCGCCCAGGTCGACGCCTCCATCGGCGGCAAGACCGGGATCGACCACCCCCGGGCCAAGAACCTGATCGGCGCCTTCCACCAGCCGCGCCTCGTCCTGGTGGACCCCGGCGTGGTGGCGACGCTCAGCGATCGCGAGTTCCGCTCCGGGCTCGCCGAGGTGGTGAAGCACGGCATCGTCGCCGACGAGGCCTACTTCGCGGACATCGAGCGGCACGTGGGCGAGGTGCTCGCGCGGGACGTGCCGACCCTGGAGCGCCTCATCGCCGGGTCCTGCCGCATCAAGGCCTCGGTGGTCGAGCGGGACGAGCAGGAAGCCGAGCTGCGCGCCGTCCTCAACTACGGCCACACGATCGGCCACGCCCTCGAGGCCGTCACCGGGTACGCCCGCTGGGCGCATGGCGAGGCCGTCTCCGTCGGGATGGTGGCGGCCGCGCGCCTGGCCCACCGCCTCGGCGTGGCCGGCGCGGAGACGGTCAAGCGACAGGAGCACCTGCTGGAGGCCCTCGGGCTCCCGGTCCGCCTCCCCCCGCTCGACCACGCCGCCATCCTGGCGGCCATCGGCCGCGACAAGAAGTCGCGGGACGGTAAGGTGCCCTTCGTGCTCGCGCCGCGGCTGGGCCAGTTCCGCCTCGTCTTCGACGTGCCGGCCGACGCCGTCCTCGGGGTCCTGGCCGAGCTGACCACTGGCGGGAACGCCGCGTGAGTCCCCGCCCGTGACCGAATTGACAAGCCAGAACCCGGCCCCGTACGATGATCCTGCAACGGCCGCAGCGATCCGCCGGCA
>JACQCN010000209.1 GCA_016201575.1 Candidatus Rokuibacteriota bacterium
GCGCCGGCGGAGCCGGCGCTCGAACAAGTCATGTCGAGGACGCACTGTCACCCCTACGAGATCGTCGGCAGCGGGTGCGCGACCGAGCCCACCCGGGCGATCACGGCCTCGGCGAGCTTGCGGAAGGCGGCGGCCTGCGGGGACTGCGGCCGCCGCACGGTGATCGGCATCCCCTCGTCGCCGCCCACCCGGGTCTCGGGATCGAGGGGGAGCTGGGCGAGCAGCGGGAGGCCGAACTCCTCGGCGATCCGCGCGCCGCCCGTGGTGCCGAAGATGTCGGTGCGCTCGTGGCAGTGCGGGCAGACGAAGTGGCTCATGTTCTCGACGACCCCGAGGAGGGGGACGTTGAGCTTGCGGAACATGGCGATCGCCTTGCGCACGTCGAGCAGCGCGACCTCCTGGGGCGTGGTCACGACGATGGCGCCGGTGAGCGGGATCACCTGCGAGAGCGAGAGCTGGGCGTCGCCCGTGCCCGGCGGCATGTCGAAGACGAGGTAGTCGAGCGGGCCCCAGTTCACGTCCCGCAGCATCTGCTTGATGAACGAGTCCAGCATGGGGCCGCGCCAGATGAGCGGCTCCCGCTCGCTCACGAGGAGCCCGATCGACATCATCTTCATGCCGTGGGCCTCCACCGGGATGATCCGGTTCTCGAACATCCCCGGCTTGCCGCGCGCGCCCAGCATCAGCGGCACGTCCGGGCCGTACACGTCGGCGTCGACGATGCCGACGACGGCGCCCGTCGCCCGCAGCGCCAGGGCCAGGTTCACGGCGACCGTGGACTTGCCGACGCCGCCCTTCCCCGACGACACCGCGATCGTGCGCTCGACCTCGGGGATCAGCGGCGCCGCCTCGGGCTCCGCACGCGCGCCGGGGGCGGGCCGGTGGGCGGCCGGCGCGGGGGCGCTCCCCATCCGCACCGCCACCCCGCTCACGCCCTCGAGCTGCGCGAGCGCGCGCCGCGTGGCGCTGTGCAGCTCCACCTTCGCCGCCGGCTTCTGGTCCGTGAAGGCCAGCGTGAGCGACACCTGCGAGCCCTCGATCACGAGATCCTTCACGAGCCCGAGGGAGACGATGTCGCGCTGCTGGTCGGGATCGCGGACGGCGCGGAGCGCGCTCAGGACGGCCTGCTCGGTGACCACGGGACTCACCATACAAGTGGGGCCATCGGGCGTCAAGCCGACCGCCGGCTCGGCGCCGAACCTTGCATTTCACGGCACGGCCTGCTACAAAACTATGGTGGTCGGCCCGGACGACTTCCGCCACGTTCTCAGTCACTTCGCCAGCGGCATCACCATCGTCACCACCCGCGACGCCGACGGGTGCCCGACGGGCATGACGGCCACCGCCTTCACCGCGCTCTCGCTCGACCCGCCGCTGGTCCTCGTCTGCGTCGATCTCAAGGCCCGCTGCTACCCCGCGCTGGCCGCTTGCGAGCGCTTCGCGGTGAACATCCTCGAGGCCGGCCAGGAGGCGCTGTCCCGGCGCTTCGCGTCGGCGACGATCGACGACAAGTTCGAGGGCGTCGCCTACCATGCGGGCCGGCTCGGCCTGCCGCTGCTCGACGGCGCGCTCGCCGCGCTGGAGTGCGCGAAGGTGTCCACGTATCCCGGCGGCGACCACACGATCCTGGTCGGCCGCGTCGATGCGGTGGCCGCCGGCGAGGGCGATCCCCTGCTCCACTACCGGGGCAAGTACGACCGGCTGCAGTCCAGCTCCCCCACTCCCAGGAGGAACTCCCAGATGTCGATTCCGCTCTCCCGGCCCCCGAAGGACGACGAGATCAAGCGCGCCGTGCTCGCCGCGATCGACTCCGGCCAGTACATCCTCGGCCCGGAGTGCCGGGAGTTCGAGACGGAGTTCGCGCGGTACATCGGCACCAGGCGCGCCGTCCTCACCAACTCGGGGACCGCGGCCCTGTGGATGGTCATGAAGGCGCTCGGCGTGAAGGCCGGCGACGAGGTGCTGGTGCCCTCCCACACCGCCTTCCCCACCGCGGAGGCGATCCTGTTCGCCGACGCGACCCCGGTCTTCGTCGACGTGGACGAGACCGGCACGATCGACCCCAAGGACGCGGCCGGGAAGATCACCCCGCGCACGGTGGGCGTCGTCCCCGTCCACATCTACGGCCATCCGGTGAACGTCGACGCGATCCGCGACCTCGCCACCCAGCGCGGGCTCTGGATGCTCGAGGACTGCTGCCAGGCCCACGGCGCGAAGTACCGGGGCCAGCGCGTCGGCTCCTTCGGCCGCGCCGCCGCCTTCTCCTTCTACCCGTCCAAGAACCTCACGGTCATGGGCGACGGCGGCATCCTGACGACCGACGACGACGAGATCGCCGCCCGGTGCCGCCGGCTCCGCGACCACGGGCGGCTCAACAAGGACGTGCACACCGAGCTGGGCTTCAACCTCCGGTTCAACGACGTGCAGGCGGCCGTCGGGCGCGTCATCCTCCGGCGGCTCGACGCGATGAACGACCGCCGGCGCGCCCTCGCCGCCCGCTACGGCCAGGCGCTGGCGGGGCTGCCGATCGAGCTGCCGCGCGAGCAGCCCGAGGCGCACCACGTCTACCACCTCTACGTGATCCGGACCCCGCGACGGAAGGAGCTGGCGGCATTCCTCAAGGAGCGCGGCATCCAGACGGGCATCCACTACCCCGTGCCGTGCCACAGGCAGCCCGTGGTCGAGCGGCTGGCCCCGCCGCCGCTGCCGCGGACCGAGCGGCTGGTGGAGGAGATCCTGACCCTGCCGATCTCGGCCGGGCACACGGACGCGGAGATCGACCAGGTCGCGGCCGCCGTCCGCGAGTTCTTCACGCGCTAGCATGGGCGAGGCCCAACCCCTCCGGATCCTCCAGCTCTACCCCAAGGACGACTACTTCACC
>JACQCN010000210.1 GCA_016201575.1 Candidatus Rokuibacteriota bacterium
CACCCACGCCGTGCAGTTCATCGGCTCCATCGTGACGTGGGCCTGGTAGGGGACCGTGTAGACCGCCTCGAGCCTCTTCGCGGCACCGGCCGCCGCCGCGGCGACGTCGCCCTGGCGCCGCGCCACCGCGCCGGACTCGGCCCCCGCCGCCTCGAACATCCGCGCGATGCTGTCGCTGCTGACCGCGGCCGTGGGGCCCTCGTCCCAGGTGATGCGGAGGGCGTCGCGGCCGAGCCGGGCGGGCCAGAAGGCGTCGGCGACGACGGCGACGCCGGAGTCGATCGGGACGACGTGGCGGACGCCGGGGACGGCGCGGGCGGCGGCGGCGTCGAAGCTCGCCAGCTTGCCCCCGAAGACGGGGCAGCGCGCCACGACGGCCACGAGCGCGCCCGGCACCTTCACGTCGATGCCGTAGACCGCGCTGCCGTCGACCTTCTGCGGGGTCTCGAGACGCGCGATGCGCTTGCCGATGAGCTTGAAGTCCTTCGACGACTTGAGCCTGGGGTTCTGGGGGACGGGCAGCCGTGCCGCCGCGTCGGTGAGGTCGCCATACGTCAAGCGGCGGCCCGTGGGGCGGTGGATGACGGTGCTGTTCTCGGCGTAGCAGTCGTCGGGCGGCACGCCCCACTCGGCGGCGGCGGCCTCGATCAGCATCGCGCGGGCGGCGGCACCGGCCTTGCGGAAGTGCTCCCAGGAGTTGCGGACGCTGCGGCTGCCGCCGGTGATCTGCCGCTTGGTCACCGGGTTGACGTACTCGGGCCCGGCGGGCGCTTGCTCGACCTTGATCCGGGACCAGTCGGCTTCCAGCTCCTCGACGATGAGCATGGGCATGGAGGTGAGGACGCCCTGCCCCATGTCGGACTTGTCGACGATGATGGTGACGACGTTGTCGGGGGTGATGCGGATCCAGGCGTTGGGGGCGAAGGGCTCGGTGGCGCGGGCGGCCAGCGCGACCTCCCCGCCGGTCACGCGGAAGCCGATCACGAGGCCCGCGCCCGCCGTCAGACTTGTCTTGATGAAGGTGCGCCGGCTGACCGTGGAGCTCACTGGACTACCCTCCTCTGTCGCATCCAGGAGCCGCCGTTCGAGCGCCGGCTTTGCCGGCGCCATCCCGGGGGAGGTTCGGAAGGGGGGCGAAGCCCCCTCCGAGCAATCTACCGCAGGGCGTCGCGCAGCTCGCGGGCCAGCACCTCGACCGTCCCGCGCGTCCCGCCGGCCAGCTTCTGCTTCCACTCGCCCTCGGTCTCGAAGCGCCGGTCGCGCAGGCGCTCGCCCCAGGGCTTGATCGTCTCGCGGATCGCGTGAAAATCGAACGGGTCGCGCCGCAGCTCGCGCCCGCGCGCCATGATGTCGGGCGTCACGCGGATGAAGGCCCGCAGGGCGGCGCCGGTCCTGATCGAGTACTTGCGGCCGGCCCAGGCGGTGGGGAACACGCCCACGATGGCCTTCACGTAGTTCAGGAAGAAGCGCTTGGCGCCCTGCCGCAGCTCCTGGATGCGGGCGGCCCCGCCGATCTTCTCCACCGTCTCCAGCAGCTCCACGATCTCCTCGGCCAGCGGCGCCTGGCTCACGGAGCCGCGCCCGGTGCCGAGCATCTTGATCTGGCCGTGGAGCGGCGAGGTCTCGTCCTCGTTGAGCGAGCGGACGACGTCGTGGGCCAGGGCCTGGTTCGGGTCGGGGTAGAGCTTGCGGCCCGAGAGGCTGATGATGTGCGACGGGTTGAGCCGCGTATGCTTGGCGTTGATGGTCACGAACAGCTCGACGATCTGCCGGGCGTCGAGCGCGTCGAAGAGCACGGCCGGCACCTCGATGCTCATCTGCTCGCCGGCCTGGCTCATCGCGTGGAGGGCGAGCAGCCGGTGCTGGCCGTCGAGCACCCGCAGCACGCCCTGCTCTTCGGGGATCTGCAGGAGCCCGAGGTCGTGGTGGCTCGACATCGGCGTGAACGTGAAGCGCTTCTCGGAGGTGATGATCACGGCGCCCGGGATGGCGGGGAGAGTCCCGGCCTCCTTGCACTCACGGTAGTACGCGACCAGTTCGTCGATCTTCCGCCGGATGACGGGGCGCTGGTAGGCGGTCTCGCTCTCGCTGATCCGCTTCTCCAGCACCTCCCAGTTCACCCGGCTCCGGCCCGGCCCGGTCTTGCCCGTGGGCTTGGGGATCGACCCCGCGTAGCCCAGGACTTCGAACTTGACCAGCCGGTCGATGTCCTTGGCCGAGAAGGACGCCTGGTAGAACTCGACGCCGAACTGCTTCACTCGGTGCGCGTGGACTGTGATCATCGCCCAAGCATGCTAATCGATCGCGGAAACGCCGGTCAACCGAGGGTTTTTCGGCCGGCGCGCCCGCCGGCCCGACTCGACCAGGCGCTCGCCTTGCTGCGCGATCTCCCGGGGGTTTTTCGACCGGCGCGCCCGCCGGCCCGACCGCTGTATTTTGTGGGTGGCCCCGGGCTCCGGCATGACCCATAGGGGCCGTCAAGGCGCACGCCGGAGTAGGTCACCGCTCCGAGCGCCGGCTCCGCCGGCGCAACACAGTTCTGGGGGAGGCTCGGACGGGGTCGTTCGAGGCCCCTTCCCATAATCAGGCGAAGCCGAACGTGTCCCCCGCCAGCGCGGCGATGTGCCGGCCGATGGCGAGGGAGGCGGTGGCGGCGGGGGAGGGGGCGTTCAGGACGTGGATCGCGTCCGGCGCCGTCACGATGCTGAAGTCGTCGACCAGGCGGCCGTCGAGGGCGACGGCCTGGGCCCGCACCCCGGCGCCGCCCCGCGTGACGTCCTCGGGCCGGACGGCGGGCACCAGCCGCTGGAGGGCCCGCACGAAGGCGCCCTTGCGGAGCGAGCGGTACATCTCGTAGCTGCCCGTCCGCCAGTAGCGGGAGACCATCGCCCAGAAGCCGCGGTAGCCGAGCGTGCCGGCCAGCTCGGCCGGGTTCACCCGCGTGAGCGTGTAGCCCTCGCGCGCGAAGGCCAGCACCGCGTTCGGCCCGGCCTCGACCTCGCCGTGGATCGTGCGCGTGAAGTGGACGCCGAGGAAGGGGAACTCGGGGTCGGGCACGGGGTAGATGAGCCCGCGCACGAGGTCGTGGCGCTCGGGCCGGATCATGTAGTACTCGCCGCGGAACGGGATGATCCGGACCGCGGTGGCGGCGCCCATCAGGCGGGCGATCGCGTCCGAGTAGAGCCCCGCGCAGTTGATGACCGTGCGCGCGGGCGTCTCGTCGCTCCCGGAGCGGAGGCGCAGGCCGCCGCCGCGCGCCACCGCCGTGACCCGGTGCCCCGTCAGGATGTCGACACCCGCCGCGCGCAGCTGCCGCTCCATCGCCGCCGCGACCTCGGTGAAGTCCACGATGGCCGTGCTGGGCGAGTGGATCGCGCGGAGCGCGGCGGCGTGCGGCTCGATCGGCTTGACCTGGTCGCCCTCCAGCAGCGAGAGGCCGGGGACGCCGTTGGCGATGCCGCGCTCGTAGAGCGTCTGCAGCCGAGGCAGCTCCGCGGGCGCCGTCGCCACGATCACCTTGCCCACGCGCTCGTAGCGCACGTCGTGCTTCTCACAGAACTCCACCATCAGGCGCGCGCCCTCCACGCAGAGGCGCGCCTTGTAGGAGCCGGGCTTGTAGTAGATGCCGGAGTGGATGACGCCGCTGTTGTGGCCCGTCTGGTGCTGGCCCGGGCGCGCCTCCTTCTCGAGGATCGCGAGGTGGAGGCGCGGGAACTTCTCGGCGAGGGCGAGGGCGGTCGCGAGCCCGACGATGCCGCCGCCGACGATGGCCACGTCGTACATGGGTGGCCATGCTACCCTACCCGCGCGTTGGATCACACCTCCGTTTCGAGCGCCGGCTTTGCCGGCGCAGCGATTCTGGGGAAGGCTCGGAGGGGGCCGTTGAGGCCCCCTTCGAATTGTAGCCGCGCCAAGGGGGCAAACATGGCGGGCAAATACTTCGAGGAGCTGGAGGTCGGCCAGGTCTTCCGGCACCAGCCGGGGCGCACCATCACCGAGGCCGACAACGTCTTCTTCTCGTGCCTCACGATGAATCCCCAGCCGCTCCACGTCGACTTCCACGCGGCCCAGAAGGCGGAGTTCGGCAAGCCGCTCGTCAACAGCCTGCTCACCCTCGGCATCGCGGTCGGGCTCTCCGTGGGCGAGACCACGCTCGGGACCACCGTCGGCAACCTCGGGTTCGAGAAGACGGAGTTCCCGAAGCCGGTGTTCCACGGCGACACCATCTACGCCGAGACCGAGGTGGTGGACAAGCGCGAGTCCCGGTCGCGGCCGCAGTGGGGCATCGTGACGTTCGAGCACCGCGCGGTCAACCAGCGGGGCGAGCTGGTGATGCGGACGCGCCGCGCCGCGATGATGCGCAAGCGGGAGGCCGGGTGAGCGCGGGCTCGCGCCGCTCGCTGCACTTCGTGCCGGGCGGCAACGAGAAGATGCTGGCCAAGGCGCTCACGCTGCCGGCCGACGGCCTGATCTACGACCTCGAGGACTCGGTGCCGCCGGACCGGAAGGCCGCCGCGCGCCCGGTGATCCGCGGCTGGCTCGAGGCCCACGACCTCGCGGGCCGCGAGCGATGGGTGCGGATGAACACGCTCGCCTCGGGGTTCGGTCGCGGCGACCTCGAGGAGACGATCACGGGTCGGCCCGACGGCTACCTCGTGCCCAAGCCGCGCGCGGCGGCCGACGTGCGGGAGATCGCGCAGCACCTGGACCGGCTGGAGGAGCGCCACGGGATCGCGGCGGGGCGCACGCGCCTCCTGCTGATCGCGACCGAGATGCCGGACGGGTTGCTGAACATCAAGGAGGTGGCGGCGGCGAGCCCGCGCGTCGCCGCGATCTCCTGGGGCATCGAGGACCTCGGCGCCTCGATGGGGCTCGGGCGCGTGCGCGACGAGCGGGGCCGCTACCTCGACATTCCCCGCTACGCGCGGATCATGTGCGCGGTGGCGGCCAGCGCCGCCGGCGTCGAGGCGCTCGACACCGTCTACACCGACATCGCGGACCTGGCGGGCCTGCGGCGCGAGTGCGAGGAAGCCCTCGCGATGGGCTTCGCCGGCAAGCTCTCCGTCTATCCCGCCCAGATCGACGTCATCAACGCCGCCTTCACGCCGAGCCCCGAGGCGGTGGCCGAGGCCCGGGAGCTGATCCAGGCGTTCGAGGAGCACGAGCGGAAGGGGGTCTTCGCCTTCCGGTTCCACGGGCGGATGGTCGACGCGCCGCACCTGGCGCTCGCCCGGAAGATCGTGGCCCGGGCCGGCCGAGTGCGGATGTCATGATGCCCGGCCGCATGCCCGGGGGGCACGGCATATTTCCCCGCTCCTGGCCCTCAAATCCTGTAAACACGAGGGCTTATGCCGCGGTACGGCGCTTGCAGTCCCCACCTCCCAAGGAGGAACGGGGATGAACAGGGACTTCTGGACGATCGTGGCGGCCTCGGCGCTCTTCGCGGCGGTCATCTTCTGGTCGGAGCCAGGCTTCCCCGCGACACGACCGACTCCCGCGCCCCCTCCTGCGACCGCCGAGCTGCGCACGCTGGCCGAGCTCGGCACCACGCTGCAGCAGGCGCTCCGGGCGCAGGAGCGCCGTCTCGACTCGGGCTGCGAGTTCGCGACGGTGCGCGCCGAGCTGCTCGAGGTGCGCGACGGGGCGGTTGATGCGATCCGGACGCTCGGACAGTTGTGGCGCCAGGGCCGCCTCCGCGACGGCGGCTTCGCGATGTCCGAGGTGCTCGTCTACGACTTCGTGGCGATGCTCGACGACGCCGTCCGCGACACCGCGGTCGCCGACACGCTGGCCGTGCTCCAGGAAGAGACGCGCCGCGGCTCCGGCGACGCCCGGAGTCTGCTCCAGAAGATGATCGAGATCCACCCCGCCGCGCCCGCCTGCCTGACGCGCGCGCTCGAGGAGCAGGAGGACGCGGGGCAGACCACCGCCCGCATCCTCGAGCAGGTGATCTTCACCGACTCCGGCGTTCCCCCGACCGCGCGC
>JACQCN010000211.1 GCA_016201575.1 Candidatus Rokuibacteriota bacterium
CCTCCTCGTCCGGGAGCGCCAGAGGGCATCCGTTCACGGCATCAGGATCTCCCGCGGGCCCCCGCTCCGCCTGGCGTCGAGGCGCCAAAAGTAATCTCCCGGGGCCGAAAGGTCAAGCGCCGTCGGTCGCCAGGCGTGCTCACTACGAGTCGAGAGCCACCCGGCCCCGCCGGCCTCGGCCCTCGTGTCGTGGTGGGTGCTTCGGGGTTCGGTGGTACACTTTCCGAGGCGGCGATGGGGCTCCCCAACTGGTTGACAGTTCTCAGAATTTTGCTGATCCCGGTCTTCGTGACCCTGCTGGTCTACCGGAGGCCGGGGACGGCGCTCGCCGTGTTCTGCCTGGCCAGCTTCACCGACCTCCTCGACGGCTACATCGCCCGCACCCGCGGCAGCCAGAGCCGCCTCGGCGCCTTCCTGGACCCGATGGCCGACAAGCTCCTGCTCACGGCCTCCTTCGTCACGCTCACGTACCTGCGGGCGCTCCCGTTCTGGATCACCGCGGTCGTGATCTCCCGCGACGTCATCCTGGTCCTCGGGGCGGTCCTGATCCACATGACGGGCGGGCAGATCTACCCGTCGCCCACGCGGGCCGGAAAGCTCTCGACCTTCTTCCAGATCCTCGCCGTGCTGGTGGCGATGCTGATGCCCTACGTGCGCGCGCCGCTCGCCCTGAAGACCGTGCTCTGGATCACCGCCGGCTTCACGGTGTTCTCCGGCCTGCAGTACATCTACCGGGGCATGGGCTACCTCAACACCGCGCACCCCGCCGAGCGCGAGCATGAAGATCCGCTTCTCCGCTGAGCCCAACTCGGAGGGGGCCTCGACGGCCACCTCCGAAGCCTCCCCCGGGACAGGTGGCGCCGGCAAAGCCGGCGCTCGAACACGCGGCGCCGGCGGGCGCGATTGGCTCACACGCCCTGAGGCGCCGGCCGGCGTCGTCGTGAGCGCCGTGCGCCGGGGCGGCGCGGCCGACGCCGCGGGCCTCCAGGCCGGCGACCGGTTGCTCGCGATCGACGGCACGCCGCTGCGGGACGTCATCGACTTCCACTTCAACGCCGGCGAGGAGACGCTGGCGGTCGAGCTGCAGCGGGGGGCGGCGCGAACGACGGCGCGGCTCGAGCGGCGCCGGGGCCGCGACCTCGGCCTCGAGTTCGAGGCGCCGCGGCCGGGGGAGATTTCGACCTGCGCCAACAAGTGCGTGTTCTGCTTCATCCACCAGCTGCCCCGGGGGATGCGGAAGAGCCTCTACGTGAAGGACGACGACTACCGGCTCTCGTTCCTCCACGGCAACTACATCACGCTCACGGACCTCGACGAGGCCGAGATCGAGCGGATCCTGGCCCAGCGTCTGTCCCCGCTCTTCGTCTCCGTGCACGCCACCGATCCGGAGCTGCGCCACACGCTCCTCGGCAGGCCCCGCGTGTCGCGCCCGCTCCTGCCCGTGATGGAGCGGCTGGCCCGCGGCGGGATCGCGATGCACGCCCAGATCGTGCTCGTCCCCGGCCTGAACGACGGCGTCCCCCTCGAGCGGACCGTCTCCGATCTCGCGCGCCTGCATCCGGCGGTGACCACGACCGCGATCGTCCCCGTGGGGCTGACGCGGCACCGCGAGCGGCTCCCGCAGCTCCGGCCCCTCACGCCCGAGGAGGCGCGCGCGCTCGTGGAGTCGGCCGCGCGGTGGCAGCGTGAGTTCCGGTCGCGGCTCGGCACCCGCTTCGTGTACCTCGGCGACGAGGTCTACCTGATGGGCGGCGCCGAGCCCCCGCCCGCGCGGGACTACGAGGGCTTTCCCGTGATGGAGGACGGCATCGGCCTCGTGCGGCGCTTCGAGGACGGCTTCATCCGGGCGCTCCACCGGCTCCCGCGGCCGCAGACCCCGCGGAAGGTCACCGTCGTGACGGGGGAGATGTTCGCCCCGCGCCTCCAGCGCCTGCTCGGCGGGCTCGGCGTCGACGGGCTCGGCGCCGACGTGGCGGCGGTGCCCAACGAGTTCTTCGGCCGCCGGATCGCCGTGGCCGGGCTCCTGACCGGCCAGGACATCGAGCGCGAGCTGGCGCGCCGGCCGCTGGGCGACCGGGTACTGATCCCGGCGGTGGCGCTGCGGGAGGCCGACGGCGTGTTCCTCGACGACCGCACTCCCGCCGACCTCGCGCGCGACCTCGACGTCGAGATCCGCGTCGTCGCGCCCACGCCGCGGGCGCTGCTGGCCGGGCTGCTCGCGGGGGCGTGATGCTCCGGCCCCTCGTCGCCATCGTCGGCCGCCCCAACGTCGGGAAGTCGACGCTGTTCAACCGGCTCGTCGGCCGCCGGCAGTCGATCGTCCGCGACGTGCCCGGCGTGACGCGCGACCGGCTCTACGGCACCGCCTCCTTCGAGCGCTGGCAGGCCACCGTCGTCGACACGGGCGGCTTCGACCCGTCCTCGGAGGAGCCGCTCGTCGACGCCGTCCGCCGCCAGGTCCTCGCCGCCATCGAGGAGTGCGACCTCGTCCTGTTCGTCGTGGACGCGCGCGCCGGCGTCACCGCCCTCGACCGCGAGATCGCCGGCGTCATCCGCAAGACGGGCCGGCCCGTGCTGCTGGTGGCCAACAAGGTCGAGAGCGAGACGCAGGAGCGCGACCTCGGCGACCTCTACGCGCTCGGCTTCGGCGACCCGCTGCCGGTCTCGGCCGAGCACGGGCGCGGCGTCGCCGAGCTGCTGGAGGCGGCGCGCGGCACCGTCCCCGCGGTCCGCGGAGAGGCGCCGGCGCCGGCCGGGGAGGCCGCGATCCCGATCGCGATCGTCGGGCGGCCCAACGTCGGCAAGTCCTCCCTCGTCAACAAGCTCGTCGGCGGCGAGCGCGTGCTCGTCCACGAGCGCCCCGGCACCACGCGCGACGCCGTGGACACGCCGTTCACGTACCGGGGCCGCCGCTACCTCCTCATCGACACGGCCGGCATCCGCCGGAAGGGGAAGGTGACCGAGCCGCTGGAGAAGCTCGCGGTCGTCATGGCCCTCCGCAGCCTCGAGCGGTGCCACGTCGCGGTGCTGCTGATCGACGCCACCGAGGGCATCACCGCGCAGGACGCGCACATCGCCGGCTACGCCAACGAGGCGGGCCGCGCCACCGTGATCGCCGTGAACAAGTGGGACCTGGTGCCGCCGGGGATGGTGCGTCGCGCGGAGGTCGTCGAGCAGCTCCGCGACCGGCTCCCGTTCCTCGACTACGCGCCGATCTGCTTCTCCTCGGCGGCGAGCGGCGAGGGCCTGCCGGAGCTGTTCGACCTCGTCGACCGCGTGGCCGCGGAGGCGCGCCACCGCGTGCCCCCGACGGACGCGCGGGCGGAGCTGCTGCGCGCGGTCGAGCGGCGCCCGATCACGCTCGCGGGCACGCCCCTCACGATCCAGTCGGCCGCGCAGGTGGGCGTCGAGCCGCCGATCTTCATCGTGCGGGTCAACCGGCCGGCGGGCATCCACTTCTCCTACGAGCGCTACCTCGTCAACTCGCTGCGCCGCGCCTTCGGGTTCAGCGGATCGCCGATCAA
>JACQCN010000284.1 GCA_016201575.1 Candidatus Rokuibacteriota bacterium
AACGTCGGCCTCTCCGTCTCCCGCGTCGGGGGCTCGGCTCAGGTCAAGGCCATGCGGCAGGTGGCGGGCAAGCTCCGCCTCGATCTCGCGCAGTACCGCGAGCTGGCGGCGTTCGCCCAGTTCGGCTCCGACCTCGACCGCGCCACCCAGCTCCAGCTCGCGCGCGGCCAGCGCATGGTGGAGCTGCTCAAGCAGGGCCAGTACGCGCCGCTCGTCGTGGAGAAGCAGGTGGTGGCGCTGTTCGCGGGGACCCAGGGCCTGCTCGACGACCTCCCGGTGGACAGCGTGCGCGCCTTCGAGGAGTTCCTCTACGGGTGGGTGGAGCGCAAGCACCCGGAGGTCTTCACGGAGATCCGCGACAAGAAGGAGCTGTCGGACACGCTCCGCGAGACGCTGACCAAGCTGGTCTCGGACGCGAAGGCGGAGTTCGTGGCCGCGAAGGGCGTCAAGGCCGCCTGAGCCGCCATGGCGACGCTCCGCGACATCCAGCGGCGGATCCGCTCCGTCCAGTCCACGCAGAAGATCACGCGGGCGATGAAGCTCGTGGCGGCGGCCAAGCTCCGCCGTGCCCAGGAGCGGATCCTGGCCGCCCGGCCCTACGCCACCAAGATGACCGAGCTGCTCGGCCACCTGGCCGAGGGCGCCGGGGCGGAGGCCCATCCGCTGCTCGAGCACCGGGAGGGCCCGCGCCGGCAGTTCGTGATCATCGCCGCCGACAAGGGGCTGGCGGGCGCCTTCAACTCCAACATCGTCCGCTACTCGCTCCAGTTCGTCCGCGCGTCCAGCGCGGCCGACCTCACGCTGGTGGTGGTCGGCCGGAAGGCGCGCGACTTCTACCGCCGGCGGCCCTACACGATCAAGCGGGACATGGTGGGGTTCTGGGACCGGCTCGCGTACGCCCACGCCAGTGAGCTGGCCGACGCCTTCATGGCGCAGTACCTCGGCGGCGAGATCGACGAGGTGCACCTGCTCTACAACGAGTTCCGCTCGGTGGCGGTCCAGCGGCCGGTGCGCCAGCAGCTCCTGCCCATCCCGCAGGAGACGGACGGCCACGCCGCGGAGGGACTCGCCGCCGTCGACTACCTCTACGAGCCGAGCCGGGACTCGATCCTCGGCGATCTGCTCCCGCGGCACGTGCGCGTGCAGGTCTACCGGGCGCTCATGGAGTCGCTGGCCGGGGAGTACGGCGCGCGGATGACCGCCATGGAAGCGGCCACGCGGAACGCCAAGGAGATGATCGAGGTCCTGACCATCCAGTACAACAAGGCGCGCCAGGAGAAGATCACGAAGGAGCTCCTCGACATCGTCGGGGGGGCCGAGGCGCTCACGAAGGGTGCCGAATAGGGGTTCGAGCTGAGCGGCGTCGGCGAGGCTGTTGCGAGCCCGCCGCGAGGCGAGGCCCGAGTCAAGGAGGCGACCATGAATGAGGGGAAGATCGTCCAGGTCATCGGTACGGTCGTCGACGTCGAGTTCGAGCCCGGCCATCTGCCCGCCATCTACAACGCCCTTCAGGTCCTCGGTGTGGAGAACAAGGACATCTTCTCGTACTCGCAGAAGCTGATCCTCGAGGTCGCCCAGCACCTCGGCGAGAGCAAGGTCCGGGCGGTGGCGATGGCCGCGACCGAGGGCCTCACCCGGGGCATGTCGGTCCAGGACACCGGCGGGCCGATCTCGATTCCCGTCGGCAAGGAGACCCTCGGCCGCATCCTCAACATCATCGGCGAGCCCGTCGACAAGGGGCCGGCCATCGAGGCGCGGAAGCAGTACCCGATCCACCGCCCCGCGCCGCCCTTCGAGCAGCAGTCGACGAAGGTCGAGATGTTCGAGACCGGCATCAAGGTCGTCGACCTCCTGGAGCCGTACACCAAGGGCGGGAAGACGGGCCTCTTCGGCGGCGCCGGCGTGGGCAAGACCGTGCTCATCCTGGAGCTGATCAACAACATCGCCAAGCAGCACGGCGGCATCTCGGTCTTCGCGGGCGTTGGCGAGCGGACGCGCGAGGGCAACGATCTGTACCACGAGATGAAAGAGTCGGGGGTCATCGAGAAGACGGCGTTGATCTTCGGCCAGATGACCGAGCCGCCGGGGTCGCGCCTCCGGGTGGCGCTGACGGGCCTCACCGCCGCGGAGTATTTCCGCGACGAGG